>CAMWHH010000088.1 GCA_947174035.1 uncultured Mycoplasma sp.
ATTTATCATCAATAGATTTCTAAAAACTATGTAAAATACCAGTCTTTTAGTTAATTTTAACCTTTTTTATTCACATAATAAATATCTAAAAAGTTCTTTCTTTAAAAAGGTTAGAACATACTTTTACCAAAAATTAATTTAGTTAATTTTAGCACTCTAGTATTTACACTGCTAAAATATGGAGTATAATAATTAATATTAATAAAATTCAGGAGGTAAATTAGATGGAATTTAGTTACGAACCAACTAATGACAAAGATGTTTTAAAAAAATATGCAAGAAACTTAAATGAAGAAGTTTCAAACAATAAATTAAATAGAATTATAGGAAGAGAGCAAGAAATTAGAAGGGTTATTGAAATTCTTTCAAGAAAAGAAAAAAATAATCCAGTTTTAATTGGTGAACCTGGTGTTGGTAAAACAGCAATCGTTGAAGGTTTTGTTCAAAAAATAATTTCTAAAGAAGTTCCTGAAAATTTATTAAATTGTGTAGTTTATGAAGTGAATTTATCTTCTATTATTGCAGGAGCTTCATTTCAAGGACAATTTGAAAAAAGATTAAATTCTTTAATTAATGAAGCAAAAAATAATAAAGGATCAGTAATTTTATTTATTGATGAAATTCACCAATTAATGGGTATGGGAAAAGCAAGTCAATCTTCTGGAATGGATGCAGCAAACATTTTAAAACCCATTATGGCAAGGGGTGAAATTAAAATTATTGGTGCTACAACTTCAAATGAATACCGTGAATACATTGAAAAAGATGGTGCATTAGAAAGAAGATTTCAAAAAATTCTGGTTGAAGAACCAACTCCAGAAGAAGCATTGACAATCATGAGAGGATTAAAAGAAAAATGAGAAATTTTTCATAATGTTAGAATCCAAGATAATGCATTAGTAGCAGCAGTTAAACTTTCTGAACGTTATATTTCTGACAAATATCTACCAGATAAAGCAATTGATTTAATTGATGAAGCAGCAGCAAAAATCAAAACTGAAGCACATACTTCTCCATCTGAACAAATTAACAAAAAAATCTTTTATTTAGAAACTGAAAGAATTGCTTTACAAAAAGAAGAAGGTCAAGCTCAAAAAGAAAGAATTAGTCAAATTGAAAAAGAATTAGAAACTCTTAAAAAAGAAAGAGAAGATGTTGAAGGTGAATGAAAACAACAAAAAGAACAACAAGTAAAATTAAATGATATTAAAAAGAAAATTGAAAAAAATACTTGGGATGTTGAAAGATATCAAAGTCAGGGCGAATATGAAAGTGCATCAAAAATTTTATATTCAGTTTTACCTGAGTTAAAAAAAGAACTAGAAAAAATTGAAAAAGAAATTGCAGCAAACAAGCAAATTTTAATCAAAGATTATGTTAGTGAAGTTGATGTTGCTGAAATTATTTCTAGAGTTACAAAAATTCCTTTAAACAAAATTTTTGAAAAAGAACAAGACAAATTATTAAACCTATTTGCTAATCTTAAAAAAAGAGTTAAAGGTCAAGATCAAGCTTTAAAACTAGTTTCAGATACAGTTTTAAAAAACCGTGTTGGAATCAATAACCCAAACCGTCCAATTGGATCTTTCTTATTTGTAGGACCAACAGGGGTGGGAAAGACTGAAGTTGCAAAAGCTTTAGCTGAAAACTTATTTAATACTGAAAAAGCAATTGTCAGAATCAATATGAGTGAATATATGGAAAAACACTCAGTTTCTAGATTAATTGGAGCCCCTCCAGGATATATAGGGTATGAACAACCTGGTGAACTTAGTGAACAGGTTAGAAGAAAACCGTATTCAGTTGTTTTACTAGACGAAATTGAAAAAGCCCATCCAGAAATTTTAAATATCTTATTACAAATTTTGGATGAAGGTACTTTAAAAGATAACCAAGGAAGAAATATTAATTTTAAAAATACAATTATTATTATGACTTCTAATGTTGGTGCAGCATATTTAATGGATAATAAAATAGATTTATTTGAAAGAGAGTTAAAAACAACTTTTAAACCAGAGTTTTTAAATAGAATTGATGAAATCATTAGATTTAATTCAATAACAATGGAATTTGCAAAAGAAATTGCAGGTAAAATGCTAGATGATTTAGTTTTAAGATTAAAAGAAAATGGTTTTATTATTGAATTTGATAAATCAGTTGTTGATTATGTTGCTAAAAATGGATACGACAAAGAATATGGTGCTAGACCAATTAATCGATTCATTCAAAAAAATATCGAAAATTTTATTACAGAAGCTATTTTAAAAAATGAAATAGCAAAAGAAAAATCTGTCAAAATTGTTTACAATAACCAATTAGTAGTTCAAAAGAAAAATTAATTATAGAGTTTTAAAAAACACTGCAGTTAATGCAGTGTTTTTTATTAACTAAAATTAATAATAAATTCTTTGTGGCATTTTAAATGTTGTTATAAATGTTAATTTATAGTCAGATTTGCTATTTTCTCATATTGATTCACTTTGAGGTTCAAAGTTCATTAAAACAATGATATTGTTGTCGTAATATGAATGTTGTTGTATTGAAACACTGCTAATTAGAAAATTATTTGAAATATTTTCAAAATTAACATCATCAAAATTTAAATAATCACCATAACTAGAAAAATCATTTTTATAAATTCCATAATTCTTTATAAAAAGTTTAAATTTGTCAGATTCTTTATATTCTAAAAGTGTATATTGAAAATATGTTTCTGCACCAGATTTCATATATTCTGCTATTCATTCATAATTATTTTTTTTACTTATTTCTTTTTTTAAATCATCAACTGATATTTCATAGTCAGTATAAGAATTTGAAAATTTCATAACACCCCTTTCATCATTAGAAGATTGTTTTTCAATGTAATATTTGCCATACTTTTCTATAATATCTGGTGGATTTTGACTATTATTATTACTATTAGTAATACTGCTACATGAAATAACAAATGGTGAAATAATTAGTGGTACTAAACATAAAAGGAAATTATAATATTTTTTCATTTTTAAATTTCTTTCTTTGCTTTAACTCAATATCATTATACATAATAGTAAATTATGTTTTTATTCATACATTAATTCAACAAACTTATCATTAATTCTTTTTAAATAGAATTTTTCAAATCGATCAAATTCCTTTTTACTTTCTTTTTCATCACCTAAATTGAAAAAGAAGTAAATGTTTTTAATATTAATATTTGAATTTAGATAATCAATAATTGCTTCATATGCAAATCTTTTTAAATATTTTTGAATATTAAAAATTAAATAGTTTTTTCTAACTATTACAAAAGTTTTTACTTCATCTAAATGGTTAGTATCAAAAATATCATTAATTGATGAATCTGCATAATTATCAATTCTTTTTGATATATCAAAAATAGCTTCGGCTATTTTGCCATCATTTTGTGACAACAAATATAATGTTTTATTAATATCGCTAATTGATTTAGCAGTTTTTTCATCATTATCAGCCAATCCTTTAATAGTTTTTTTAAGACTATTAATTGATTCTTTTGATCACAAATACATATTACTTTTTTTATTACTTTCTTCTAACTTAGTAATTGTTTTACTAATGCTATTAATATTTTTAATAGAAAAATCAATTAATTTGTTTTGGTTTTTAATTCAGTTAAAAATAGATTGCTCATTTTCATTGTTAATTTTAGTTTTTTTCTTTAATTCTAAAATTTCAGTTGTTAAATTTTCAATCAATTTAATAACTTGTTCATTAATATTTGTAGAATCTAAAATATTC
>CAMWHH010000089.1 GCA_947174035.1 uncultured Mycoplasma sp.
ATATCGTGGGCTCCGGTATTTTTTTTTAATCTAAATTATTATTAATAATATTCTCTTACAACTTAAATTTTTTTTTTTTTTTTTTTTTTTTTAAAATTATGGTATAACTAATTCACATAAAATATAAAAATTTAAGGGTACTTTATTAAATTAGGTATACATTTACCTAGTTTTTATTGTCTCTAAATTTGGAAAGAGATTTTATTATGAAAAGAAAAGTTTTAATTAGTGTTTTTGTATCTGCTGCTGCTGCAGTTAGTGGAATTGCACCATCTATAGTAACTTCAACTAATGTGCAATCATCATTGGTTAATGGAAATGAAGATCAACAAAATCCAAGTACAAACCCAGATATAAATAATCCGAATGTAAATAATCCTGATGATGAAAATCCATCAAGTAAATTTGTGGCTTATGCACCAGAAAATGATATTTTTACTTATGAAATAAATTTTACGGATTTACAAAATGATGAAAATCTAGATAAAGTTTTAAAAAGTCTTTTTGCAGATGGAAATCTTTTAAACAAAGAATCTAAATATTTATTAAATGCTAATGAATACGAAAATGTTGAAATTTCATATGTTGAAAATTCAGCAAAATTTAATGAAAAAACTTTTGAATTTTTAGCTACTCCAATTAATGATGCTGAATGAGACATTCCAGTAAAAGGTGAAAGAATTGTAAAAGTACAAATTGGTAATTTACATTCATTAGCAACAGATTCACAATTTCCATCTAAAGCTTTAATGACAAACAACATTGGGGATTGATCAATTTCTGATGATAAAGATTTAGAAAATTTGATTGTTGATAACATGAATAAAATCAACTATAAAGCAGCAACAGATGTTGCTAATGTTTCTTCATCAAATGTTTCAATTGAGTATATTTATAATTCTGCTGATCTTAAAAACAAACAATTTAAAGTAAAAGTATCTCCTATAGTTGGACATGCTTGAAGTGATGGGTCTGGTATTGCAAGTAGAGAAGTTGTTGTTCAAATTCAAAAATTAACTTGATATGGTAACTTTTCTTTAGCTCCAATTTATTGAACAGTTAATTCAACAATACTATCTGATTTTAAAGTTAAGTCAAATACTAGTTGAGATCAAACTCATTTCTGAAAAATTTTTGGGTTAGATTCATCAAAAAATGAATGAGTAAAAGAACAAATATATAATAGTGCTATGAAAGATTTCCAAAAATTATTTCCAGTTACTCCTTACTATAACACTTATAAGTTTGCTAAGTGAGATACAGCAATTGTTTATAAACAAGGTATAAGATTCTTTTTTAGATCATATGTACAACCTAAATCTGGTTTAACTTGATATGATGGTTCTACTGCATTAAAAGAAGTTCAATTCAATTTCTATGTTTCAAGCAAAAATTTAGCAGGTAATTATCCTTTAGGAACTACAACTGATTTATCACAATTATCAACTTTAGTTGATCAAAACTATGATGAAAATGGTTTACCAAACCAATGAGTTACTAGCTTTGGACAAGTTAGTAGTGGTCAATTACCTACTGAAGAAAATAAAAAATATTTTGCTGAAAGAGTTCAATATGAATTAAGTGAATGTTATCAACCACTATACAACTTTACTATTACTGATGTACAAACTATGTCAGGTAATAATACAGGACAAGAAAATTGAACTTTCACTGTGAACTTCCTTAACAAACACACAGGTGAAATTATTAAATCAATTCCTGGTTATTCATTTAGATTTTAAGATTATTTTTTAAAAATCATTATTACAGCAGTACTCATAATAAATTAATTATGAGTACTTTTTATTTTTCCTTATATTTACTAACAGATAAATTTTTGAAATTGGAAAAATACTGCTAATTTAGAACTTAAGATTTTTTTTGACTTTTTATAAAATGTGGTACTATTAATGTTACAAAAATATAAATTTTTAAGGAATTTAAATAAGTTATAGGATGTCCTATATCATTATTTTGCTTGCTAAAAAACTTAGAAAGATTTTTTTATGAAAAAGAAAATTTTAATTAGTTTTATGACAGTTGCAGCAGCAGTTGGTGCTGGTATTGCTCCAACTTTAGTAACTAAAACTAGTGTTCAATCATCAATTATTGCTGGAAGTGATTCACAAAACCCAAATAACCCTAGTGATCAAAATAACCCAGTTAATCCTGGTGATGGAACAAACCCAAATAATCCTAGTAATCAAAATAATCCAGCTAACCCTGGTGATCAAACTAATTCTAATAATCCTAATGATAATGACAATCCTTCAGTTAAAACAGCCTATGCACCAGAAACTGATATATTCAGTTATGAAATAAATTATACAGAGGCACAAACTGATGCAGGTTTAGATAAAATTTTAAAAAACCTTTTTAGTGGTGAAAATTTATTAAATAGAGAAAGTAAATATTTAATAAATGCTAATGAATATGAAAATGTTGAAATAACATATGTTGAAAATTCTGCAAAATTTAAAGAAAGAACTTTTGAATTTTTAGCTACTCCAGTTAATGAAGCAAAATTTGAAGATGGTAAATCAGAATTAAAAATTGTTGTTCAATTAAAAGATATAAAACTTATATCAGATACAGAAGCTCCAATTAGTGCAAAGATTACTAATAATATTAGTGGAAAGTTTGTTTCTGACAAAGACTTAGAAGATTATTTAGTTAAAAATTATGAAAGTTTTAAATTTCAGACAGAATCAGGAGCTAATTTTGTAAATACTTTAAATGAATATGTACAAAATTCAGCTAACCTTAAAGATAAAACTTTCAAAATAAAAATTTGACCACAAGAAAATCACTCATGAAAAGACGGAACTGGAAGAGTTGCTAAAGAAATAACAGTTAAAATACCAAACTTAACTATAATTTCAGAAAATCCTGTTAGTAGTAAGGTTGTTAATGCTCCAATTTTTTGAACAGTTAATTCAACAATTTTATCTAACTATAAAGAAACATGAAATGGATTTAAATGAACTAAACTTTATCTAATTTTTGGTCTTGCTTCATCACAAAATGAGTGAATTAAACAGAAAATTTTTGAAGGTGCTATTAAAGACTATCAAAAATTTTATCAAGTTGATACAGTTGGTGATTATACAAGTGCTCAGTGAGAACCAATTTTCTGTTATTCATCAAGTTGAAAAATTTTCTTTAAAGTAAAAGTTCAACCAAAAAAGAATTTTCAATGAGAAAATGGTTCTACTACTGCTAAAGAAGTTCAATTTAGTTTTTATGCTCCAGTTACTGGGCAATATCAAGCAGGAACTACAACAGATTTATCAAAATTATCATCTTTAATTGATTCTAATTATGATTCAAATGGTTTGCCAAATCAATGAGTTTCAAGTTTTGGCTCTTACTCTAACATGGGTTATAATCAAACAAGTAGAAATAATTTAGCTTTACGAATTCGTCAAGAATTAGTGGAATGCTATTGAGGGGCTTATGATTTTACAGTTACTGATGTTAAAACTATTTCTGGCAGTGATTACCCACACCAAACTTGAATATATAAAGTAAACTTTATTGATAAAAATAGCGGAAAAATAATTAAAACAATTCCAGGTTATCAACCTTACATAATTTAATGTAGTACTTAGTAATTAATTTTGAAATGTGACTATAGAACATCCATAATTAAACATCATTTGTGGATGTTTTTATTTTTAATAAAACTTTGCAAAACTAAGTTTCTTTTAAATAAAATGATAAAACTTTAAATTTTTTATCAATTAAATTTATTTTTAATC
>CAMWHH010000090.1 GCA_947174035.1 uncultured Mycoplasma sp.
GTGATATTTGTTCTAAAAATTTTTGAATTTTTCTTGCATTAGTTTTATTCACAAAAATTGATTCTAAATTAAAATCTATTTTAAAAAATCAAACATCTACTTTATCTAATTCATCTCGAGAAATAACTTTTTTATCTTCATAGTTTTTTCTAAAAAGTAAATTATTTCTTTTTAGTTCATTAAATTCTGCATCAGTTAAATTATTAACTTTTTTAAAATGATTAAATGTTTGATCTTGCTTATTTTTTAAATGAGCAAAATTTATGTGCTGACAATTGTGGCAATTGTGGCACAATAAAAGTAAATCTTTTAAGATCTGCCATTTTTTTTCATAATTAAAACTTCATAGTTCATGACAATGAAGGTATTTTAAACTTTTAGAATTTTCAAAATTAAATTGTTTTTTGCAAAACTCACATTGGTAATTTTTAAATTCTCTAACATTAGCAACAATTACTTGTCAAACTTCTTTTTTAAAAAAATACCGTAAATTATTATAGTGAGCTCCAATAGGTAAATAATCTAATTTGAATAATAATTTTTTATCAATATTATTCATTTAAAACCTTTTCTAAAAATAAACCTGTGTATGAAACAGCTTTTTTATCAACAATTTCTTCAGGAGTTCCATATGCTACAACTTGACCTCCTTTAATTCCACCATCTGGTCCTAAATCGATTACATAATCAGCAGTTTTTATTAAATCTAAATTGTGCTCAATAACAATCACTGTATCACCATTATTAACTATTCTATTTAATACCTCTATCAACTTAGCAATGTCATGAGTATGCAAACCTGTTGTTGGTTCATCTAAAACATAAATAGTTTTTCCTGTTGCCTTCTTTTGCAAATATTTAGCTAACTTAATTCTTTGTGCTTCTCCACCAGATAAATGTGTAGAAGGTGTTCCTAATTTTAAATAATCAATTCCAACATCAACCATTAAATCTAATTTTCTTTTGATTTCAGGAATTTCATAAAAAAAGTCTCTTGCTTCTAAAACTGACATTTCTAAAACATCATAAATGGATTTACCTTTGTATAGAACTTGCAAAGTTTCTTCATTATATTTTTTTCCATTACAATCTGTACATTTTACATAAACGTCTGGTAAAAAATGCATTTCAATTCTTATTAATCCATCACCACTACAATTCTCACATCTACCACCAGTAATATTAAAAGAGAATCTTCCTTTTAAAAAACCTCTAGCTTTTGCTTCTTTAGTGTTTGCAAACAAATCTCTTATATCATCAAAAACTGATACATATGTTGCTGGATTACTTCTTGGTGTTCTTCCAATTGGGTCTTGTGAAACTTTAACAACTTTATCAACATTTTTTAAACCTTTTATATCTTTAAAAGGGGCAGTAACTTCAAAAGGATTAGTTAATTTTTTTTCTATTCCTTTAATTAGCGTTTCGTTTATTAAAGTAGATTTACCACTTCCAGATACTCCAGTTATTGCAATTAATTTATTTAATGGAAAAGTAACAGAAATATTTTTTAAATTATTTCCTGTAGCACCAATTAATTCAATTGTTTTACCATTACCATTTCTTCTTTTTTTAGGAACATCTATTTTTAATTTTTTACTTAAGTATTGAGCAGTAATAGAATTTTTAACTTTACAAACTTCTTCCAAAGTTCCACAAGCTACAACTTCTCCACCATTGTCTCCTGCTTTTGGACCAATATCAATTAAAAAATCTGATGCTTTCATTGTATCTTCATCATGTTCAACAACAAGCAAAGTATTTCCTAAATCACGCATTTTTTTCAAAGTATAAATTAATTTTTCATTATCTTTTTGATGTAATCCAATTGAAGGTTCATCCAAAACATATAGTACACCTGTAAGAGATGAACCAATTTGTGTTGCTAATCTTATTCTTTGTGATTCTCCTCCAGATAATGTTGAAGCATTTCTAGAAAGAGTTAAATAATCCAAACCTACATTTTCTAAAAAAGATAATCTATCAACAATTTCTTTTAATGCTAAATTAGCAATTTTTTTATCAGTTTCATTTAGCTTTAATTCAATAAAAAAGTTAATTAAATCATTAATATTTTTTTCAGTTAAATCAATAATATTATTATCTGCAATTTTTACTGATAAAGCCTCAATTGAAAGTTTTTGACCATTACAAGATGGACAGTTTAAATTAGACATAAATTTTTCGTAGTATTCTCTTGCTTTTTCAGAAGATGTTTCACTAAAACGACGCATAATTAAATTAGCTATTCCACCTCTATAAAAATATCCAGTGCTTGAATAAATTGATTTTTTATCACTATCTACTTTTAGTTCGTCAATTTCTTCATCACCATAAAAAACCACATTCTTTTCTTCTTTGCTTAAATTTTTGAATGGCTTGTTTAAATCAACATTATGATCAATTCAAATTTGCATTTCTTTTTTTAAATCAAATGTAGGAGCAATCATTACATTTTTAAAATATGCAACAGCTCCTTCGTTCAAAGAAAGATTAGGATTTGGAACAATTTTTTCTTTATCTGGTAAAAAATTAAAACCTATTCCATTACAACCTTTACAAGCACCAATTGGTGAATTAAATGAAAAAAATCTAGGTTCTAATTCTGGAATTGAGAACCCACAAACATCACATGCATGATTTAGTGAAAAAAATAATTCTTTTTCATTAATTAAAATCACTACTTTACCTTTTGATTCTTTAATTGATTTTTCAATTGCATCATAAATTCTACTTTTTGTAACTGTATCTTCATTTAAAATAATACGGTCAATTAAAATATCAATGTTGTGTTTTTTGTTCTTTTCTAATTCAATTTCATCATCTAATGAATAAATGCTACCATCAATTCTAAGACGCAAATAACCTTGTCTTTTTAATTCTTCAATTTTATTTTTAAATGTTCCTTTTTCCTGACTAATAATGGGAGATAAAATCTGAATTTTTGAACCTTTTTCATATTGAAAAATTGTATCAACCATTTGTTTAATTGAAACAGTAGAAATAATACCATGACCATTAGGACAATATGGTTTACCAATTCTTGAAAATAGTAATCTTAAATAATCATAAATTTCAGTTACTGTACCAACTGTACTTCTTGGGTTATGAGATGTAGTTTTTTGGTCAATTGAAATAGCTGGGGAAAGACCTTCGATTGAATCAACATCAGGTTTTTCATTACCACCTAAAAATTGTCTTGCATACGAAGAAAGTGATTCTAAATATCTTCTTTGACCTTCTGCATAAATTGTGTCAAAAGCTAAAGAAGATTTACCACTTCCACTTAAACCTGTAATTACTACAAATTTATTTTTTGGAATTGCTATATCAATGTTCTTTAAGTTATTTTCTCTTGCACCTTTAACTACTATGTAATCCCTTGAATTATATTTTTTGTCCATAAAGATTCCTTTTTTTTGATAGAATTCAAAAATTCATTAACTAAATACTATTTTAATTAAAATTTAGTTTGTTTAAAAAAGATTATTTTATTAAACTTTTATTTAAAAAAAATAAAGATGAAGATTTTTTTGGATTACTTTTTTTTGATGCAAGAAAGAAAAATCCTCAATTTTCTCCTTTTTGTTGCACTCATAAATAATCATTATTTAAAAAACTAATAATTCAGTAAAAATTTTCCTTATCATATCTTGCTTTTTTTAAAATTCACATTGAATTAAAACTTGGATATTTTAACAAATTAACTTTGCTCCATTCAAGTCATCTATAATTGTTAAAACCATCAAAATTATTATCC
>CAMWHH010000091.1 GCA_947174035.1 uncultured Mycoplasma sp.
CTTTTTATTTATAAAGTTTTATGAAATAAATTAAAACTATTGATTTTAAACCATACATATAAATTCTAGCTTTGTATTAATTACAAGCTAGATATTTATATCTCATATTTAGAAAGGTAAATAAATAAGTTAGTGAGAAAAAATGGAAAAAAAATTTAAAGGAATTTTTTCAGCATTAATAACTCCATTTGATAAAAACGGAAAAGTTAATGTTGAACAATTAGAAAAGATTGTTGAATTTGAAGTAAGTAAATTAAATATTGATGGTCTTTATGTTTGTGGATCAACTGGTGAAGCTTTTTTAATGGGCTATGAAGAAAGAAGTCTAGTAATGAAAGTTGTTGCTAATGTTGTTAAAAACAAATTAAAAGCAAACACACAATTAGTTGCACAAATTGGTGGATTAAATATTTTTGAAATTGAAAAACTTGCAAAAGATGCAAAAGAATTTGGATATCATGGAATTAGTGCAGTAACTCCTTTTTATTATGGATTTGGCTTTGCTGATATTAAAAAATATTATGAATTAATAACAAGTTTTACTGATCTACCTCTTTTGATTTACTATTTACCAGCTTTAACTGCGGTAAACATTAGTTTAGATAATTTTGTTGAATTATTACAAATGAAAAATGTAGCTGGTGCTAAATACAGTTCTCCAGATTTGTTTATGTTAGAACGTTTAATTGCTAAATGTCCTGATAAAACATTCTTATTTGGAGTTGATGAATTTTTAATGGCAGCAACAACTTTAGGAATTGATGGAGCAATTGGTTCTACATACAATTTAATGGGTATGGCTGCTAAAAATATTTTTGCTTTAGCAAAAAACAAAGAATTAGACAAAGCAAAAGTATTAACAACTAAATACAACAAAATCTTAAAAGATATGTTGGATGGTGGAATCTATCAAACTTTAAAACAATCAGTTGCAATTGCATCTGGTGTACAAGGTGAAATTTATTGTAGAACACCAATGAGACAAATTGATGAAAAAGCAAAAACTATTTCTAACCAAATAGTTAAAGAATTGTTTGCTGATTTACAATCAGGAGTTAAATAAAAAATGAAGTGGGATTTAAACGCATTTGTTACAAGTCCTGCTGAAACTAAAGGTGCTTTTCCTGATCAAATTGGATCTGGTAATTTAACTTTTTCAGATTCTAACTGAATAATTGTAGGGGTCTATTTATTTGCTATTTTATGTATTGGAGTATATTTTTCTTTAGAATCAAAGTTCAAAAAAAAATATGTTGCCACATCACAAGATTTTTTTATGGCATCTAAAAGCATTCCTGGTTGAGCAGTAGGATTTAGTTTATTTGCAACTAGTTTATCTGCAATTACTTTTTTAAGTGTACCAGCCCAAACATTTGGAAGTGACTGAATTATTGTAATTGGTTCAATCATTGCCCCCATCTTTGCACCTTTTCTAATTAAATTTGTTGTACCTTTTTTTAGAAAACTAAATGCGGAGTCTGGGTATGATTACATTGAAAAAAGGTTTGGTTTACACTTAAGATTATTAATTTCTGCCACTTTCATTATGTATCAAACAATGCGTGCTGCTGTTGTTGTGTATTTACCAACAATTGCTATATCAACAATTATTCCAGGAGCTAATGAATATTTAATTGCTGGAATTGTGATTATTGTTACAATTGGTTATACATATTTGGGTGGGATTAAAAGTATTATTTGAGCAGATTTAATTCAAGGGTTTTTATTAACTGCTGGAATATTAGTAATGATATTTTGATCAATGGGATTAATTGATACTTATTCAGATTTAGGAAATGCAGATACATCTGGAACAGGTGGATTTGCTGCAAGTGCACAAAGTGCATTAGAAAATGGTAAGTATTTAGCTAATGGTCATTGAGTATTCACACTTACTGGACTTGGTATTCCATTAGTGTTTATGTCATATTTTGTTAATGCCATCTATCCACTTGTTGGTGGACAAGATGTAGTTCAAAGATACCAAGCATCTAAAACAAAAAGAGATGTTAACTTTGGAATTAGCTTAAACGCTTCATTAACAGTTCTTGTTGGGGTATTAATGTTTTATGGTTTTGGTACATTATTATTCCAATTGTTTAGCGCAACAAACCAAGTTGCTTATAATGTTTTGCCATTTGACTATACAACAGAAAATGGTGATGCAGTCAGAATTTCTGTAGTCTGAGTTGCTCATAATACTGAAGCAGCAGGATATGGAACTAATGTATTTGGTTATGTTAAAGAATTTAATGGTCAAACAGGTTGGTTACCATTAGTTACAGATGGGTGAGACAAAGCAACATTAAAAGATATTCAAGCATTATCAATGCAGGGAACTAATGCATTAGGAAATGGTGATTTAGTTTCTGTAAATTCAATTGTTTCAAGTTATACTGATTTTGCAAGTAGCAATGGAGTTGTTTCAAATAGTAACATTGTTCCATACTTTATTGCTTCAGTTTTACCAGTTGGAATTTCAGGATTAATAATTGCAGGAATTTTAGCAGCATCACAATCTGCAATGGGAAGTTGTTTTAATGCTGCATCAAGATGTTTTGTTGATGACATTTTAAAATTGTTCTATCCTAATTTATCGCACAAAAGTCAATTGTGAATTGGGAAAATTGCTGTGGTTGTAGTTGGTTTATTTGCATTATTATTCACAACAGTTTTAATTTCTACAAAACAAGATTCAATCTTCTTGTTCTTCAACTCTGTAGTTGGTTTATTTGGTGCTTCAACAATGGCAATCTTCTTTATTGGAATGTTTGATAACTATGTAAGAAATAAAGCTGCTATTACTGGAATGTGAATGGGAGTGATTGCTGCTTTAATTACGTTCTTACTTTCATATGCACCATTCATGAATCTATTTGGAAAACAAATCTTAATTAACAATGCATGAGTTGCAGTGTTCTCATTTATAACAACATATGTTGTAAGTTACTTGTTCCAATTCATTGAAAATTTAATAAGATACCACAAAGCAAGTTTAGTTTCTTATGAAAAACTAACTGCATTGGGAATTGCATTAAAAGCAAATGAATCTAAAATTGAAAAATGAGCAAGATTTGGAATGAATGGTTTATTAGCTAAAAAATGTATTTTTGATGAACACAAAAAAGTAGATAATTTTGAATATGAAAAAATCTACGATAACCGATGAACTTTAAATAAGATTGGAACTAGATTATTTAAGAGTGGAAAACTTTCAGAAAGAAAAGTTATCATTTTAAACCGTTTAGGTTGGGCTTGATTCTATTTAAGATATGATACTCCTAGAAATGATGAACAATATTATCAAAGAATTAAAAACTATACATTAAAAGATATTAGTAGTTCAGAAAAAATGATTGATTTAGGAGAAGATTCTTGAAACTGAGATATGGCAGCATATAGTAGATATGTAAAACATATTTATAAAAACAAAATGCGATCTAAAGATATTAATAAACTTGAAGAAGTTCAATTAACATTTAAACAATTCCAAGAAAAAACATCTTATGATCGTTATGTGTTGCATACAAAAATGGGAAATTTATTTAAAATTAAAAAACATAAAAAACAATTAATTGATCAAGCTGCTTTAATACAAGCACAACAATCTTTTTTAGAACATAATGCTTAAAAAGATGATTTCATTTTTTTAAAAAAAAAATTTTTTAAAAAGTGTTTATTTCTTGGCTTTTTAAATTAAAAATCGGGTGTCTATAGGTGTGTGGGTTTCA
>CAMWHH010000092.1 GCA_947174035.1 uncultured Mycoplasma sp.
CAACACTATCAGCAGCTAAATGACAATTTTTTGGTGATTCTTTAACATATGCTGGATATCAAACTTGAGGTTATAAAGGATATGTAGATTATTTACGTTGAATTTTAAAAAATGAATTCAATCGTCAAAATGATATCTTTTTAAACCAAGGTGTTCCTGGTGCTACATATGTTGTTAATTCAAATAAACCAGGAGAGTATTCTTTTCCACAATTAAGCTTTGTAAATTATCCAACTGATATTTTATATGTTGGAATGGGAACAAATGATATTGTAGGTCACCAAAGTAGTGCTAGTGATTATATAACTAATAACATTACACAAGTTTATAATGATTTTAAAGAAACTAATGAAAATGGATGGATGATTGTTTCAACAATTCCTTATTTCTATTCAAATGCAATTGCTAATGTTTCAACAATGAAAAATGTTGTAGATACTGCAAATACTTCAATTAAAAATTTTGCAGCTAGTAAAGAAGATGTAATCTGTATTGATAATAATGGTGCTTTAAATAATGTCATTACAAACCAATTGGGATTAACAACAGAAAATGCAGGTTCTTCATATTATCTTGCAGAATTATATGCAGAAGACAAAATGCATTTAAATACAAATGCATATATTATTATGACAAAAAACATTTTGTCTAATTTAAACTTTGACTATTCAGAAAGTCAATTTATGACATTTTAAAAAATAATGAAATTTTTAAAAATTGGTGTTTTGTCTTTATTCTGCTTTCCTTTATATACAACAAATGTAATATCTGCTAGTAACTTTACTTTGAATAGTACTAGTGAAACTAATTCAACAGCTGATTATTCTCATTGAGTTGATACTATTAAAAATTTTGACTCTAATAATATTCAACTTTTTGTTACACGTGATGCTACTTTAATTTATCAACAATCTTTAATAGCATCAAATTATATGATTGAATCAACCCAATCAAGCAATTTAAATTTATATTGAATAATCAATGAACAAGATTATGTAAATAAAAAATGAAATTTTGATTATTTTACAAATGGTTATGCTGATAGTATTCACTTAATTAAAAATATCAATGATTTAAACAGTAACATTAATCAACCATATTTAAATTGATTAAATCAAGAAATGATAGATCAGCTTTTGAATAAATTTGAATCATTTAATCAAACATTTAAATTGGATTTATGAATTGCAGATATTAATATAGAAACAATTTGAAAAGAAGCAGAATCTGAAAATGAAACTTTACCTTTTTATAAGTTATTAAAACACATTAACAAAATCAATGTTTTATCTGATGGAAATTATCAAACTAGATATTTTGCAAATGCTTTTGTAGAAAGGTTGAATACCTCAAAACAACAGCTTGATAAAGAAAGTGCAAAAAACAAAATCAAAGCTTTCCAATCTGATAGTAATAATGCTTTATATAAAGAATTTAAAACAACTACAGTTTTTGATTTTTTATTAGATGATGATTTTATTAATGTATTCAATGTAGCAAATTATTATGATTCACCATATTTTAAATTAAATAAAAATTTCAGTTTTTACAATATTTATTTATACCAATATGATTATTACAACATGGGTCAATTGCTTTTTGAAAATGACACAGATAAATTAAACACATTTATTAATTTATATGAAAGTTTTTTTAACTGAAATATTCAAAATTTCACTGATTTAATAGCAGATGAAAGCAAAAATAAAAATTATGATCCTAAAAAACCTAATATTTTTTACATAGGCGATTCACTGATTACAAGTGAAGATGATTTTTTTCCTGAGAGAAAAGAAGAACTTAACAAAATTACTCAAGCAATGTTAAAAAAATATGATCCTAGTAAATACAATTGATTATTTTCAGGTCATCCAAGGTATACTTATGAAACTTTAATGTACATAAATGAATATGTTTTTGGAAAAGATTTTAACCCAATTTACTTAAAAAGATTTCCTTGGGAGATGATTTTAAGTTGGGATAGTAAAATGTCTCAGCAATTTCCACTTTCAAAATACCGACCATTTTTTGGAAAAGATTCTAATTCAGAAACTTGATCGTGAAGTACATTAATAGGATTACAATACACTTCAACAGTTATTGAAACAACATGATTTTTCTTAAAAAATAATTATGGTTTAAGTAGTGAAGCTGCATATTTGCCAATTGATGCTAGCAATTTTCCTATTGCAAAAACTTTTGATATTTTAAGACAAACAACTAGTTATAATTTTGAACCTGATCTCAATTATGAAAAAAATTATGATCATATTCTACAAATTCATGACCCATATTATGACTTAAATGAATTTTATGATTACAAAAAGGATTTAATTGATTCAAAAACCTTTATTAATAACCAAGGAATTGAATACAATTATCCAACTGATAATAAAAATTTAATTATCTTTATAACAGTTCCAATAATTGGAATTATAATTATACTAACAGCAACTCTAATTTATATAAAAGTAAAAAAATCAAGAAAAAGGGAGCAAAAAAATGAAATTAAAATCTAAGAAATGATTATTATTTATTCCTATTATAGGTTTACTTTTAATAATTCCATTTGCTTTAACTTCTTGTGATGATCCAGCTACATTTTTTCAACAATATGGTAATGGACAAAACTCAGGAAGTAGTGATTCAAGTTCATCTTCTTCAACTGATGATGATAGTGGATCAAGCAAACCAAACATACCAACATCTCCTTACTAATTTTAAAAAGATGATAAGTAAAAATCTCCAAATAAAAGTTGTTTTGGAGATTTTTATTTTATTGGTTTTTTATTAGTTCATAAATTTCACTAACTTGTTCAACTAAAAAATGTCCATAATTATCAAGTGCAACAAATTTAGCAGAAATATTTTTAGCTAATTTCTCTGATGATTTAAACGGAACCAAATCATCATCTTTTGAAGCAATAACATATCTTAAATTTATTTTTTCTATTACTTTTTGGTAATTAATTTTTATTTTAGTAAATGAATCTAATTGTGGAAATAAGGGAAGTGATTCATCAAAACCAGACACCAAATAAATTCCTTTAATTGTTGCTAAGTTAAACTTATCAATATATTTAAGTGTAGCAATGCAACCTAAACTATGAGCAATTATATATGTGTTTTCATCAACAACAATGTTTTGATTCATATAATTTATCCATTCATCTAATTTTGGAAAGTCAGTATTAGGTAAATCTAAAATATCACAAAAATAATTTTGTTGATTTAGTTTATTTTTTAATCATGGGAAAAAGTTACTAGAACTGTCAGCACCATATCCATGGATAATATAAAATTTTTTATTCATTGGTTTTCCTACTTTTTATTTATTAAATTTAATCCACTTTCATCTTCTAAAATTTCAAATATTAAATCAGAAAGATGGTTTCCTTTTTCTAAAGAAATTTCAATTTTATTATTTATATTTTCTTGAATTTCGCTAATAATTTTATTAGTTCCTAAAAAGTTTTGCATAAAAATAATCAAATCTTTTAAATTAAAAACACATAAATTATCTATTATTTCTTTTTTATATCCTAATGTTTTTAACAAATCATTACTAATATTTTCTTCACTAAGATTATATTTAAACTTAGTAATATTATCAT
>CAMWHH010000093.1 GCA_947174035.1 uncultured Mycoplasma sp.
GTTGATATGAATTTGGATATTTACTTACAAAACAATAGTAATTTACATTTAGTAATTTCTTCTTTAAATAACAATTATAAAAAAGTTTTTAATATAAATGTTTTTCATAATGGAAATGAATCTGAAAGTAAGTGTGAAGTTTTTGGAGTTAATAAAAATAATTCATCTACTAGTTTCTTTTTACAAGCTTATATTAAAGATGATTCAAAAGCAAATTATTGTGAACAAAAAATTAGAGGTGTTTTACTTTCTGATAATGCTGAAATTAAAGGTAAACCTAACTTAATTATTGACACAAATAATATTAAAGCTAAACATGCATTAGCAATTGGAAGGTTGAATTTAGCTCATGTTTTTTATTTACAAAGTAAAGGAATAAAAAAGAGTGATGCAATAAAATTATTGTTACTAAGTTATTTCAATGTAATCTTGTATAAGATTGATGATGAAAAAGCTAAAGAAAGATTAATGGAAAGAATCTTTTTAGAAATTGGAGAAATTCAATAAATGTTTCATAATCTAAGAAATGAAATTCAATGATTTAAAAATAATCCAGATTATGTATATTTAGATAGTGCTGCTACTAGCTTAAAGCCTAAATCAGTAGTTGATGCAATGAGTTATTATTGTGATTTTGTTTCTACAAATCCACATAATGATGATTCGCTTTTTACACATCAAGCACACATCATTATGAATCAAACCAGAGAAAAATTAGCAAAATTATTAAATGTTAGTTCTGATGAAATTGTTTTTACACCAGGTGCTACTTATTCATTAAATAGTATTGCAAGTTTTATTAAACCTTTTTTTAAAAAAGGCGATGAAATAGTTTTATCAAATGCTGAACATGCTTCAAATTTATTACCTTGATATGACATTTATGAAGAGTTTAAAGAAAAAAATAATCAAATAAAAATTCAGTATGTTGAAATAGATGTAAATTCAGATAATATACAAAACTTTTTAAATAAAATTAATCACAAAACAAAAATGGTTTGTTTTGCGAATGAAACTAATTTTATTGGTAATTCAATCGATGCAGTAAAATTAGCAAAAGAAATTAAAAAAATTAATCCCAATATATTTATCTGTGTTGATTCAACCCAATATTTATCCCATCACAAATTAGATTTAATTAATTCAAACATCGATTTTGTTGTAGGTTCTGCACATAAAATGTTAGGTCCAACTGGAATTGGTTTTTTGTATATAAATAAAAACTTAATAGAAAAATTAAAACCTAATATTGTTGGTGGAGGAATGAATTTTGAAATCAAAAGAAATTATTATTCTTTGCTTTCAGGATTATCAAAATTTGAAGCAGGTACACCAAACATAATGGGAATATATGGTTGGAATAAAGCACTTGATTATTATTTAAATAGTGATGTAGATTTTTATGCAAAACAAATTTATGAATTAAAAAATTATTTAGATTCTGAAATTGAAAGTGTTGAAGGCATAAAAATATTTAATAAAGGTATTAAAGCTTTTAATACAATTTTTATTAGAAAAGGAATTTTTAGTCAGGATTTTTCTTCATATTTAGGGTCTCAAAAAATTATTGTTAGATCTGGATTATCGTGTGCAAAATTAGCAAATGAAATCATTAATGAAGATCATGCAATTAGAGTTTCATTTCATTTTTATACAAACAAAAATGACATTAATAAATTAATTTATGCAATTAAAAAATTTAAAAAAGGAGATATTTTAAATGGCTTATTTTAGTGAAGATGAATCAAAAAGTAGACAACTTATTTTAGATCATTATGAAATTCCAGATAACAAAATAAAAGAAGACCAAATTAAAAAATTATCTAACAATTATCAATCTTTTAACAATAAGTCTGAATCTTGTATTGATAATCTAACAATTTATTTATTAATTGAAAATGAAATGGTTGTAGATGCAAAATTTAGTGGAATTGGATGTGCTATTAGCACAGCATCTACAGATATTTTTTGTTCAATGATAAAAAATAAAAATATAAAATTTATTAATGAACTAATTAAAAAGTATTTTCAAATGATTGAAGGAAATTCTTTTGATGAAAATGAATTACAATATTTAATAGTTTTTAAAAATATTAGTAAACAACTTAATAGAATAAAATGTGCGAAAGTGGGGGTAGTTGCAATTGAAAAATTGTTAACTAAATAAACTATGATAGAAAAAAAAGAAGTAGATCAAGAATATAAATATGGTTTTAGTGATGGAGAAAATTCCATTTTAAATACCAGTAAAGGTTTATCTGAAAGTGTTGTAAGAAAAATTTCTGAAATTAAAAATGAGCCTCAATGAATGTTGGATTTAAGACTAAAAGCTTATAAAAAATTTTTAGAAACTCCTAATCCTGAGTGAGGTGCAGATTTATCAAATATTAATTATGATGAAATTGTTTATTACACCTCTTCAACTAAGAAGATGGAATCATATTGAGATAAAGTTCCTCAACAAATTAAAAATACTTTTGAAAAACTTGGAATTCCAGAAGCTGAAGCAAAGTTTTTGAATGGTGTTTCAGCTCAATATGACTCTGAAACTGTTTATAAAAAACTTGAAGAAGAACTAGAGCAAAAGGGAGTTATTTTTACAAATGTAGAAACTGCAGTACTAAAATATCCAGAACTTGTAAAAAAATATTTTGGAAAACTAGTTGCATATGATGACAATAAATTTGCAATGTTAAATACAGCTGTTTGAAGTGGTGGTTCTTTTGTTTATATTCCAAAAAATGTTCATTTAGAAAAACCATTACAAGCATATTTTAGAATTAATGGAATTGCTAGTGGACAATTTGAAAGAACTTTAATAATTGTTGATGAAGGAGCATCAGTGCATTACGTTGAAGGATGTACAGCTCCTATATATAGCGAAAACAATTTACATGCTGCTGTTGTAGAATGTTTTATTCATAAAAATGCAAAACTAAAATATACAACTATTCAAAATTGATCTAAAAACGTATTAAATTTAGTTACAAAAAGAGCTATTGTTCATGAAAATGGAAATATGTCATGAATTGATGGAAATATTGGTGCTGGAATTAACATGAAATATCCTTCAAGTATTTTAGCTGGTAAATATGCTTCAAGTGATTGTATTTCAATTGCAATTGCATCAAAAGGTGTTGTTCAAGATGCGGGTGCAAAAATGATTCATTTAGCACCTAACACAAAATCTAGAATTGTTTCAAAATCTGTTTCTTTTAATGGTGGAGATACAAGATATAGAGGATTGGTTAAAATAGATAAAAATGCAATTAATTCTATGTCTAGAGTTGAATGTGACACTTTATTATTAGATGAAATTTCTCGAAGTGATACAATTCCACTAGAAATTATTAAAAATAAAAAATCCTTTTTAGAACATGAAGCAAAAGTTTCAAATATTTCTGAAGAACAATTGTTTTATTTTATGAATAAAGGAATTTCAAAAGATGAAGCAGAATATTTGATTGTTATGGGTTTTTTAGAACCTTTTTCAAAAGAATTACCAATGGAATATGCAATTGAGTTAAATAGATTAATTAAACTTGATATGGAAGGTTCAGTAGGTTAATTTTATTAGTAAAAATTAAGTTAAAAATCAGATTTTA
>CAMWHH010000094.1 GCA_947174035.1 uncultured Mycoplasma sp.
GTTACTATAGTGTTGCACTTCAAATTTCACTCAAGGAAGCACTAAAATGATTTTTTTTCATTTTAGTGCTTTTTTAACTACGTTAAAAGTTTAGTTTTATTTTTTTATAAAATGTATTGAATACTATAACTTGAAAGTGATTTTGGGTCAGTCATTTTTCCAAAATCTATAGTAACTGAAACAGTTTTTTGAATCTCATTTACAATCACAGTTAGATTAAAGTCATTATTTTTTAATTTAGTTTCATATTCGCCAGTATGATAAGTAATTAACTTTTTAATATTTTCACTATCTTTAATTCAATCACCTAATTCTTTTGGTGTTAAAGTATTCAATTTATCTTCAGAAAAAATATTTTGTGAAAGTAAGTAATTTTTTAACATATTGTTTGAAACAAAAGATAAATTATCTTTAGTTTGATCAACATTTCCTTTAACAAATCCTGAATAATTTGCAATTAAATTTAAATCACTGCTTGCTCCATTTAATAAATCTTGTGGGATTTTTACATAAAAACTTGCAATTCCTAATGAGTTATCAATATACATTTTAGTTTCAATGTTAGTATTGTTGCTTCAGCTTTGTGGAATTGAAGAACCAATTTTTTTGACTAATAATTTTTCAATTAAATCATTCAAATTATTATAAGTTTGTTTTCCTACTGTTAATTGCTTGTTATTAGTAAATGTATCATATATTTCTTGAGCTTGCATTAGTTTAAAATCTAATAAACTTACTGAACTATCATCAACAAATTCAACTGAAAATTTATTGTTATATTCTTCAATTGTCATAAAATTGGTAAATGTGTAGTTTGCTTGGTAATTTTTAAACCCATGACCTTCATTTGCAATTTCACTAGCATAACTTTTGTTAAGTGAAACTGAAACTGTTAAAGAACCATTCATATCATTTGGAAATAATGCAATATTTAAATCATTTGAATCAAATCCTTGATACTTAACAAGATATGCAATTACATCACCCTCTGTAACTGAAGAAGCCAATATTGTATTAAAAGGAATTTTACCAAATTTATTAGCATCTTGAACAAATTCAAATTTGTAATTTTTTTGCATGTTTAAATTTGTATATTTAGCTATGTATGTGTGAGATTTTTTATCAGGTGAATTATCTGCTGAAACACTTGCTCTAATCTCTAAAGTTCCATCATTATCATTTGGTAATACACTAAAATTTATTTTTGAAACAGGATAACCTTTACTTAAACTTGTGTTAATGAATTGTAAAAATCCCTCATTGTTTTTATTAGTGCTTGAATTTGTTAAATAACTGAAAGAACTTGGTAATGTATTTGCTTCAATTAAAGATTTTAATTGAGGAACTTCTTTAACATTAATTACTTGAGTTTGATTATCAGTAGAGTTAGTTTTTGCACCCATAAAATTAAACTGGCTTGATGAAGAATCACTAAAAATGTTGTAATCATGTGTTTGAGAATAAGTTAATATTTCTTGAGTGTCATTTTTACCAGTATATGTAACTCCCATTGGCACATATTTGTAATTAACACTGATAGTAACTTTTCCAGATTTGTCATCTCTAGTGGTGATTGCATATTCTTTTTTAGGATATATTAAATTTCCATTAGCATCTGTAATTGTTTGAGATTGGAAAGAAATTTGAAAAGGATCTAAATTTTTAACATCATCAACTTTTAAATTAGAAGGTAACATATTTAAAAAGTCATAATCAGTTGAAGTTGATAAAGTTTTTCAGCTTACTTTGTTATTAATATTATTTGTAGTTTTGAAACTTTTAGTTATATTTGTTGGAATTGAATCATTTGGTAAATATGTTGCAAATCATGGGATTTGATACAAATTAACAGTAACATCAAATGTTCCATCACTATCTTTAATGTTACTAATTTGAAATGACGGATAAGAAGGATTGGCTTTAAAAAAAGAACCATACAAAGGAGTTATGTCATCTTGGATAATTTCACTAGGAATCTTTGAGTTTAAAACAGATTCACTAATTTCAAAATCAGCAGATTTTTGAAAAGAGTTTTCTGTATTTAACAATCCTTTATAATCTCCTTTTGATTGATCAAATTGGTTTTGTGTTACACCAATTGCTAAACCCCATTTTGTTGTACTATTATTTTCTGGTAAAGCAGGGTTAGAAATTACTTCTGAAGATTGTGCATTAATCATCATAAGTTGACCTGTATAACCATAAACATTGTAAATTATGAAATTATTTGCATAAGTATTTACATCGTTTGTTTTAATTCCTGATAAATCTAAATAAGTTTGAGGAGATAAGGTTGGGTTAGAATTGGAATTTAAAATTGATTTATCAATTTTAAATATTTTTTCATCATCTTTAAATTTAAAGTATAAATTTTCATTAGCATCAATTGTTCATGATTGAATTCATTTATTTTCGCTCATTGTAAAAGTTGATGTTTTTATGTTATTTAAATTTGATGGGTCAATAATAATTACAGAGTTATAAACAACTGTTGCAACTTTCCCGCTCAATAATGAAAAATAATCTCTTTGTGGAGCAATTTTACTACTTTTATAACCATCAATACCACTTGCTACTTTTTTAGGTTTTTCTCATCCATTTTGATTAATAGAATTTAATTTATCATCAACTACCAAAAAGTAAACATCATAAGATGCTTGGTCAGCTGAACCATTTCCTGTAGTATTACTTCTAGTACCAAAAGAATATATTTCAACAAAATTTATATTTTCTGCAATAGGAATTAAATTAGAAAAACTTCATCGAAAATCAACATCTAATTTTTTCCCATCTAAGTCTGTTAAATCTTTTATTTTTGCAGCACTATCACCAGTAATTTTTTCTACACTTTTACTTGTTGCATTATATAAATATGCTGTTGCATTATATGAAATTGAAGCAGTTCCATAACACATCACATTACCTGAAGCTAGTGCTGAAACAAAATAAACTGTGTCGTTTTTTGTACCTAAATCATAAGAAGTACTTTTAACTGCACCAGTAATAGCATTTATTTCAAATAATTTTTGTTGTCTATTGTATCTTTGATGTGAATAGCCTAGAACTCAAATTGTATCAGTGTCTCTATTGTAATCTCAGTTAAATCAAGCTCTTTTTCAATTTCCTAAATTATAAGATGCTTCACTACCTAGTTTTCCATTATCTCCTTCAACATAATTACTCATATCTACACTTCATATTTTTGATCCGTATCAGTCAAGTGCAGTAATAGTGTTACCCCAAAAAGTTAAAGGACCTGTTTTTGTAGACAGGTTAGAGTTTTGTGAAATACTTTGAGCAGGAACTAATTCTTTTGTATCGTCTTGCTTGTCTTGACTAATTTTTTTAATTTGATTTGTGTAATTATTTGTTGAATAAAATAAACTTAAAGGAACTGCAGCAGATAAACTTAAAGCTGTTAATGCAGTTGAAAAAATAATTCATCTTTTTTTGCTTTTTTTCATAAAAAATAATCCTTAATTAGATAAAAAAACTAATAAACTTGAAAGCAACTAATTAATTTTATTATCCAAAAAAAAAAAAAAAAACAAAATTTAA
>CAMWHH010000095.1 GCA_947174035.1 uncultured Mycoplasma sp.
ATATTGAACTTCTAAAAAGTTCAATATTTTTATAAATAATCTTATTTCAATAATTTTCTAATTTTATTTCTTCTAACAATGTATAGTGATACACCTAAAGCTACTAAAGTAATTCCAACAAGACTAGTAATTACAGCAACAATTAAACTTGTTTGTCTAATGTTTGCAAATTTTGGAGCTCAATTAACTTGGAATTCTTTGTGATCAATTCTTACTGATTCATAAGTTTTAGATCTTGCACTTACATAAAAGATTAAGATTTCACCATTTCAACTATAACCATCAATGTTTATTGTGTCACCAGCTGCTACATCATATCCTTTTACATCTAAGATATTTCTAATTTGTGAAGGAATAAATTCAGCATTAACATTGTTTGCAAAAATTAATTGTCTTTCTCTTTCTTGGTTAATAGTAATTCCATATGTTTCACCAATTGGAAGCATTCCAATATATCTTTGGTATATAACACCATTTTTTAATCCCATTTTGTCATACAAAATAGTTGGGAAAACTACTTTTTCTTCTTTACTATCAAGTAAAACACTAGATTCAGTGTTTGTAAAATCAAGTTTTAGATAAACAGAACCATATTCCATATCTAAAGAACTATAACCTTCTTTATCATTTTCTTGATTATTAACAATACTAACTTTTGGAGTGAAACCCATATATTGAATTAGTTGAGTAGTGTAAAGTGAAGATAAAGCACCAGCTGTAACATCAGAAGAAAGTTTAGTAGTATAATCTGCAAAGCCTTGAACTGAAGTTAATACTTTAATGTTATTGTCATTAAACTTTTGTGTGTATAAAGAGTCAGTGTTGTTGTTACCTGCAAATTGCACTTGAGCAGTTGAATAATTAACAATACCAGTATATTTAATAGCAAACTTACTAGGAGTTGAGTTAGATAAGTTGTTGTATGAAACAAGAATAATAATACTTCCAATTTCATCGTCAGCAGCTAAAACTTCAATTACTGCATTAGAAGGATACTTATCATTCTTTGTTATAAATTTAGAGATTCCTTCAACTTGTCATAAACTTGGTAAAGTATTTGCATAATCAGTGTAAGTTGAACCTAAACTAATAACATCTGCTGAAAAGAAAGTAGTAGTTGAATTAGACTTAATTTCTGTTTGTGCAGCATCATATAAATCTTTTGTAGTTTTATCTGTAACATTGATTTTATTAAAATTATTATCAGCACCTGCAAACATAAATGAATATGCTGCTGCTTGTTTAGCAATTGTATATTCTTGTTGTTTGTTCATTGCATAACTAATAGCTGAACCATATGAATTTGTATAACTAATAGTGGCATTTAAAGTAATTTTTCCAGTATTTGCTGTTCTACTAACAATAATGAAATTAATATCCAAATTATTATTAGCTTGAGACAAAATACTTTGTGGAACACTAATAATTGATGTAGCTTGTTTTTTTAGCATTGTTTCATCAATTTGGTTAGTTTCATAAGATCCAAAAATATTTGCAAAATTAGATTGACTTACTCAAGTTGTAACAGTAGCAACACCAACATATTTAAATCTAGAAATTAAATAACCACTTGCAGTAGTTTGGGCATCACCATATCATGCACCTCTAATAATGTATGGAACTCTAATAAATGCATAACCTGTAATATCATCAGCAATAATTGTTGCATTACTATTATCTAAAGCAAAACCTGTAAGTGCAGTTTGATTAGTAACTAAATTAGATGATTGAATAACACTTGGAATTGAACTTGTATTTGTACCATCAATTCTAAACATTGGACTACGACTTGTTGAAGTATATCTTTGTGTTAACAAAGAACTGTTTTTAAAACCTGTACCTGTAAAATCAGTTGGACTTAAAACATACCCAGTATATTCTCATGAAACTATTTGATTTGCATTAGTCATTGGAACTGGAAACACTTGAGCACTATTAACATTATTAGCACTAAAAACAGTATTTGTACCTGTTGTTGAAATAGTAACTTTAGTAAATTGGTTACTAATAGAAATGTAATTAAAGTCTGCTGAATTATCAGTTTTAAAATAAATTTGATTGTTCTTATCTATAAAAGCTGAGTTTACATTATTGCTAATGCTAAAACCATTTAAATTAGTGTTATCACTACCATTTAATAAATTTGTAAATTTACTTTCTGTAATTACAGATTTGTTTAAAGATACACTATAAATTTTGTTACCAATAAAAATTACAAAATCACTAGTTCTAGCAAAACCACTAATGTAAATTTCGCTTGCTTTAACTGAAGTCAAATTAATAGTATTGCCAGTTACATTAGCATTTAAATCAACTAAAGAGTCATCTATAAATTTCATTTCTAAATTTACTTGAGAAGAACTAGTATCACTAACTTTAGTGCTAGAAAAAACTCCAACTGAGTAGTTAACATCTAAAGGTATTAAACCAATTAAATATTTATTAGATCAAGAACTGTTTGTTATATTTGTAGTAGATAACACACCAGTTTTTGAATCAACTGTAAAAATTTTTGGATTAGTAGATTCACTATTTCATAAATAAACAGTGCTATTAAATTTAATAATTTCTACTTTATTAACAGTATCACTAATTTTTGTAGCAGAAACTATTGTTCCAGTTTTTGAAGTAATAATAATTAAGTATGAAGTATCTGTTAAAACATATAAGTTATCAGTTTCGTAGTTATAATCTCAGTCAACAACTTTAGTACCGGCTTTTGAAAAATCAATTGAACTACTAGAAGATGTTGTATATCAATAACTTGAATAATATCCATCATTAGCATCCAAGTGTATATATCAAGCAGGATTACCATATCAATCAGTTGCACCAAATGTTTTTGCATCATCAAAAAGCAAAATTGGTCCATTGCTATTTGCTAATGTGTTAATGCTATTTTGCTTATAATAATTGGAAGGAATAGAAACTTGACCATTTTGATTAGTATCTGTTTCTAAGTTTACAAGACCCGAACTAGTTGTTGCAGTTAATTTTTGATCAACAAGAGATACATCACTATCATTTTTTAAAACAGAATTAACCATTAAAGGTGAAGCAAGAACTGGTAGTGCAAGCAATGATGTTAAAAATAATTTTCTTTTTTTCATAAAGCCTCATTTTATAGTAAAAATAAAAAATATCAAAACAAGCTATAGTTTATATAACTACTATCATATTTAATTATACCAACCTTAATCAATATAAAAAAGGGGTGTAACCAAAAAATTAATCAATTAAGTCAACAATATCTTGTGGGTTCAAATCTGGATTTTTTAAATTTTTAATAATCATCTGAATTTTAGTAATTTTACCTAGTAATCAAAAAGGATTAAATATTTTATTCATTTCTTTTTTTGATAAAAGAATATTAGAGATTTCTAAAAACTCAACTTTGCTTTTAATAGATGTTGCTAAAAAATAAGCAATTAATCCAAAAATAACTAATCAAAAAAAGATAATAATCGGATATACAAAATAAACAAAAAAACTTAATTCATATAATTTATAAGTAATTAAAAATGAAGAAT
>CAMWHH010000096.1 GCA_947174035.1 uncultured Mycoplasma sp.
ATTTTTTTGCTTTTTTTCAATAAAAAAAATACTTAACTCCTCAAAAAAAATAAAAAATTTTAAACCAAAAAAAAAATTTTATTAACCAAAAAAAAAACTAAAAAAAGCAAGGTTTAATTAAAAATCTTGCTTAATTTTTTATATATAAATCATCTATAAAACATATTGAATACTATAACTTGACAAAGAATTTTTATCATTCATTTCACCAAAATCTATAGTTACTGAAACAGTTTTTTGAATTTTATTTGCAATTACTGTGTAATTAAATTTATCATTTTCCAGCTTGTTTTGTATTCGTCAGTATAATAAGTAATTAATTTCCTAATATTATTTTCTTTTTGTACTCATTCACTAAATTCAATTGGTGATAAATTACTGATTTCATTTTCTTCAAAGAAATTTTTAGAAACTAAATAATTTTTTAACATATTATTTGTCACAAAAGATAAGTTATCATCTGTTTTATCAACATTACCTTTAACAAATCCTGAATAATTTGCGATCAAGTTTAAATCACTACTTGCTCCATTTAATAAATTTTGTGGAATCTTTACATAAAAACTTGCTATTCCTAACGAATTATCTATGTACATTGTAGTTTTAATATCAGCATAACTACTTCAATTTGATGGAACTGATACCCCTTTTTTTGCAACTAATAAATTTTCAATTAAATCACTTAAAGTTTTATATGTTTTTTTATCAACTACTAATTCTTTATTACTATTAAAAGCATCATATATTTCTTGTGCTTGCATTAACTTAAAATCTAATAGACTTGTTGAACTATCATCAACAAACTCAACTGCAAATTTATTATTATATTCTTCAGTTGTCATAAAACCCTTAAATAAAAAATTTGCTTGATAATTTGTAAAACCATGACCTCCACTTGCAATTTCACTAGCATAACTTTTATTAAGAGAAATTGAAACTGTAAGTTCTCCCTTAGCATCATTTGGAAATAAAGAAACATTTAAATCATTTGAATTAAAACCTTCATATTTTACAAAATATGCAATAACATCCCCTTCAGTAACTGATGAAGCTAAAACAGAATTAAAAGAAATTTTATTAAATTCTGTAATGTTTACAAGAAACTCAAATTTGTAATTTGTTTGTTTATTTAAATTAGTATATTTTGCAACATATTTATGTGGTTTTTTATCAGGTGAATTATTTTCTGAAACACTTGCTGTAATTTGTAAAGTTCCTTCATTATCATTTGGTAATATAGTAAAATTTATTTTTGATAAAGGATAACCCTTACTTAAACTAGTGTTAATAAATTGCAAAAACCCTGCATTGTTTTTATTAGTATTTGAATTAGTCAATGAAACAAATGAACTTGGTAATGTGTTAGCTTCAAGTAGGGATTTTAATTGGGGAACTTTTGTAACATCAATTTCTTGAATTTTATTATCTACAGCATTCTCATTCGCACCCATAAAATTAAATTGACTTTGTGCTGTTTGATTAAATATTGTATATTCATGTGTTTGAGAATAAGTCAAAACTTCTTCATCATTACTTTTTCCTGTATATGTAACTCCCATTGGTACATATTTATAATCAGCTTTTATTGTAACTTTTCCAGTAGCATCATTTTTTTCAATAATTGAGTATTCTTTTTTGGGATATATTAAATTTCCTTTGTTATCAGTAATAGTTTGTGATTGAAATGAAATTTGAAAAGGATCTAAATTTTTAACATCATCTACAGTTAAATTAGTAGGTAGCATATTCATAAAATCATAATCTGTTGAAGTAGACAAAATTTTTCAACTCACTTTACTATCAATTTTATTTTTAGTTTGAAAATCTTTAATAATTTTTGTTGGAATAGCATCAGTTGGTAAAGTTGAAGCAAATCAAGGAATTTGGTATAAATTTACAGTGATTTTAAAAGTACCTTTTGTATCATCTATTTCACTTATTACAAAAGACTTGTATGTAGAACTAGCTTGAAAAAAAGAATTATTTAGAGGTTTAATATCATTTTGAGTGATTTCACTTGGAAGCTTTGAATTTAAAACTGATTCACTAATTTCAAAATCTGCTGATTTTTGAAAAGAATTTTCTGTATTTAATAATCCTTTGTAATCACCATTTGATTGGTCTAATTTGTTTTGTGTAACACCTATCGCTAATCCTCATTTGTCTTGATTATCAGTTGGAGGTGGGTCACTTCTAATATAAGTTCTAGGATCTGCATTAATCATCATTAATTGACCTGTATAACCATAAACATTGTAAATTACAAAATTGTTTGCATAACTATTAACACCATCAGTACTTATTCCTTTTAAATCTAAATATGTTTGTGGTGATAAATTTGAAATTGAACTTGAATTTAAAATAGTTTTGTCAACTTTATATATTTTTTCATCATCTTTAAATTTAAAATATAAATTCTCATTAGCATCAATTGTTCAAGACTGAATTCACTTAGCTTCACTCATAGTAAAATTTGTAGTTTTTATATTGTTTGAATTAGAAGAATCAATAATAACCACATTATTGTAAATAACAGTAGCAACTTTCCCACTAAGCAGTGTAAAGTAATCACGTTGTGGTGTTATTGTAGTATTTCGATAACCTGGTAAACCACTTGCTATTTTTTTAGGTTTTGTTCATCCATTTTGATTTATAGAATTCAATTTATCATCAACCATTATAAAATAAACATCATAAGTTGCTAAATTAGCACCATTATCTTCTGTACTAGATTTTGTACCAAATGAGTAAATTTCAACAAAATTAATGTTATCTGCTACTGGAATTAAATTCGAAAAAGATCATCTATAATGAGTGTGAAGAGTAGTATTTTCTTTTTCATCTTTTAATTCTTCTGCTTGTTGTTTGCTATTTCCAGAAATCTTATTAACTGTTTTAGTTTTTACATCATATAAAAAAACTGTTCCATCATATGAACTAGAAACTGTTCCATAACACATTACATTTCCAGAAGTTAAAGATGATACATAAAAAACTGTTCCTGTTACACCAAGATCTATAGTTTCTTTTAAAATTCCAGTAATAGCGTCTACTGAAAATAATTTTTGTTTACTATTTGTATCTTTATTATTACCATAGCCTAAAATTCAAATAGTATCAGTACTTCTGTTATAGTCTCAGTTAAGTCATGCTCTTTGTCAACTACCTTTAGTGTATGTGGCATCTTTTCCTGTTTTGTTATTATCTCCTTCTACATACAAACTCATATCAAGCTCTCAAATTTTTGAACCATATCAATCAAGAGCAGTAATTTTATTACCTTAAAAAGTTAAAGGACCTGTTTTTGTAGATAAGTTGAAATTTTGAGATATGTTTTGAGCAGGTACAAGTTCTTTTTTTTCATATTGTTGATTTTGATCAATTTTTTTAAAATTAATCATGGAATTATTTATTGAATAAAACAAACTTAAAGGAACTGCAGTAGATAAACCTAAAACTGTTGTAACAGTTGAAAAAATAATTCATCTTTTTTTATTTTTTTTATAAAAAATCCTAAGTGTAATAAAAAC
>CAMWHH010000097.1 GCA_947174035.1 uncultured Mycoplasma sp.
ATAAACTGCAATAATAGTAACTAAAATTAAAAGGGCAAAAAGGGCAAAAAATAAATATTTAATAAAACTGAATTTTATTTTTTTTAAACCTTTAATTGCAACTTCTTTATTATCAATAACCTGATTTACACTTATTCCCATAAATATCACCCATTAGATAATTTATTTTACCTTATTTAAATTAAAGAATATATTGAATACTATAAGTTGATAGAGATTTGCTATTAGTCATAGTACCAAAGTCTATTGTAACAGAAACTGTTTTTTGAATTTCATTTGGTACAACAGTTAGTTTAAAATCATTACTATCTAATTTTGTTATGTATTCTCCAGTTTTATAAGTAATTAGATTTTTAATATTATTATTACTTAAAACTCATTCAGTAAATGTTTTTACAGTCATTTCATTAATTTGTTCTGCTGTAAAAATCTTTTGTGAAATTAAATAATTTTTCAACATATTGTTTGAAACAAAAGATAAATTATCATTAGTTTGATCAACATTACCTTGAACAAATCCTGAATAATTAGCAATTAAGTTTAAATCACTACTAGCACCATCTAATAAGTTTTGAGGAATTTTTACATAAAAACTAGCAATTCCTAAAGAATTGTCAATGTACATCTCAGTAACAATTGATGATTGACTAGCTCAATTTCTTGGAACAGCTGTACCCATACTTTTAACCAATAAATTTTCAATCAAGTCACTTAAACTGCTATAAGTTTTATTACCAACAGTTAATGAATTTTTATTTTTAACTAAAGTATCATAAATTTCTTGAACTTGTTTTAATTTAAAATCTATTAGTGCAGCATCACTGTCATCTACAAAAGCAACAGAAAACTTTTTGTTGTATTCATCAGTTGTCATAAAACCACTAAATGTAGTGTAAGCAACATAATTGTTAAATCCATGATTACTATTTCCAATGATAGATGCATAGTCTCTACTTAATGTAACAGTAACTATTAAACTACCATCAATATCATTTGGTGTTAATGAAATGTTAAAGTCATTTGAATCAAATCCTTGGTATTCAATCAAATTTTTCACAATGTCACCTTCAGTTACAGAAGATGGTAAAACTGATTTAAAAGAAACATTTCCAAATGATGTAACATTGTTTTTAAAACTGAATTTATAATTTGCTTGTTTGTTTAAATTTGTATAAGTAACAATGTAAGTATGTGCTTGTTTATCAGGTGAATTATTTGCTGCAATATTTGCAGTAATTTTTAAAGTACCAGCACTATCATTTGGTTCTAAAACAAAGCTAATTTTTGAAACTGGATAACCTTTACTTAAACTAGTGTTAATAAACTGTAAAAAACCAGCATTATTAGCACTTTGATTTGCTAAGTTTGAAAATGAACTTGGTAAAGTGTTAGCTTCAAGTAATGATTTTAATTGAGAAACTTTTGTAACATCAATCGTTTGATTAACACCATTTTGTGATGCAGAATCTGCACCCATAAAATAAAATGAACTTTGTTGTTTATTGTCAAAAACTGTATACGTTTTTGAAGAAGTGTAAGTTAAGATTTTGTCTGATAAATTATTACCCGAATAAGAAACACCCATTGGTACATATTGGTAAGTTACATTAATTGTAACTTGCCCATTACTATCATTAGGGTTTGTGATTGTATAAGTCTTTTTAGGATAAAGTAATTTTCCAGCAGCATCAGTAATAGTTTGAGATTGAAAAGATGCTTGAAAAGGGTCTAAGTTATTTACATCATCAACTTTTAAATTAGATGGAAGAGTATTTAAAAAATCATAGTCAGTTGAAGAAGATAAAGTTTTTCAACTTGTTTTATTTAATATAGTATTTGTAGTTTTGAATTCTTTTGTTATATTTTTAGGAATTGAATTATCAGGTAAAACCGATGCAAATCAAGGTATTTGATATAAGTTAACTTCAACTTTAAAAGTACCATTGCTATCATTAATATCTTTAATAACAAAAGGTTGGTAATTATTACTTGCTTGAAAGAATGAGTTGTTCAAAGTGGTTACATCATTTTGTGTAATTTCACTTGGAATTTTAGAATTTAAAACAGCTTGTTCAATTGTAAAATCAGCAGATTTTTGAAAAGATTCACTAGTATTTAATAATCCTTTGTAGTCACCTTGTAATTGGTTATAAACATTTTGAGTAACACCAATTGCTAAACCCCATTTAGTAGTTTCATTATTAGAAGGTGGTGTTGAACTTTCTATATAAGTTTCTGGTTTTGCATTAATCATCATTAATTGACCTGTGTATCCAAAAACATTGTAAATAATAAAATTATTTGCAAAAGCACTTATTTGGTTTTGACTAATTCCAGATAAATCTAGATAAGTTGCAGGATTTAAAGATGCATTTAAAGTAGAACTTAAAGTATTTTTTTCAATTTTAAAAATTTTTGAATCATTTTTAAATTTGAAATACAAATTATCATTTGCATCAACTGTTCATGATTGAATTCATTTTCCTTCACTCATTGCAAATGATGTAGCTGTAATATTGTTTAAGTTTGAAGGATCAATTATAACAACTGTGTTGTATACAACAGTTGCTACTTTTCCAGACAATAAAACAAAATAATCATTTTGAGGTGCAATTGTACTATTACGATAACCTGGTAAACCACTTGCTACTTTTTTAGCTTCTGATCAAGAACCAGTACCAATAAAATTCAAGTTATCATCAACCATTAAAAAATAAACATCATAACTTGCTAAACTAGCTGAACCATCTCCAGTAGTACCAGAAGTAGTACCAAAAGAATAAATTTCTAAGAAATTAACATTATTTGCTACTGGAATTAAATTATTAAAAACCCAACGATAACTACTACCAGTATCTTTTAAAGCATTAACTTTGTCTTTACTATTACCCTGTAGTTTTGTAACGCTTTCAGTTTTTGCAGAATATAAATATGCACTACCATCATAACCATTTGCAGCGTTACCAAAACAAATTACATTTCCAGATGCTAAAGCTGATACAAAATATACCATTCCCGTATTACCTAAACTAATAGTTTTTGTAACTTTTCCATTTGTTGCATCAATAGCAAATAATTTTTGATCTTTATTTTGTCCACCAATGAAACCTAAAACTCATATTGTATTAGTTGATCTGTTATAGTCCCAATTAAATCATGCTCTAGATCATGAAACACCTCTACCTGAATATGAAGCGTTTGCACCAATTTGACCATTAAAACCAACATTATATTCAGCCATATCAATATCTCAAATTTTTGAACCATATCAATCAAGTGCAGTAATTTTGTTCCCTCAAAAAGTTAATGGGCCTGAAATGGTTGATAAATTTGAGTTTTGTGAAATGTTTTGAGCTGCAACTAAATCACTTACATCTTCTTGTAAATTAGAATCTACTTTTGTCAAATAGTCTCCATTATTTACAGAAGTTTGTGTAAATATTCCAAGCGGTGCTCCAACAATTAAACCCGCTAAACTAATAGTACCTAAAGAAAGTAAAAATCTTTTTTTCTTGTCCATAAATAC
>CAMWHH010000098.1 GCA_947174035.1 uncultured Mycoplasma sp.
TTTTATAAGGGATTCTCTTGCGCTTTCAAAATCTGTTTTTTCATCTTCTTTTTGATTTGGTTCTTTAGTAATTGAAGTAAATAAAGGTTTTCTTTCAATTTTTACTAAAGTTATTTTTTTGTTTTTCTTTTTTTTATTCATTTTTGATCCCTAATTTATTATTTGTTATTTTAAAACAAAAAATAGCAAGTAAATGAAATTACTTGCTATTTGTACCTTTCAAACATTCTTGTAGTCTTTCAATAACTTTATAAAAATCTTTTTCATTTTCTAAAGTATATCCAGCAGCAAACTTATGACCACCACCATTAAACTCAGCAGCAATGTGATTAATTTGAATATCTTTGCTTCTAATAGAACCTTTTCAACTTAAAGTTTGTTCATCAAAGTATAAAGTTGTTCAAATTTTCACATTCTTAATGTCAGATAACAAATGTACCATAGAAAATTGTGGATAAATATTAAATTTTTTATGAGCTCCTTTAGGGATTAAAAAATATGCTACACCCTTATCAACTTCCATTCGTTTCATTAAATAATTAACAAATTCAATTTGAGAAACATCTCTTAAATAAATAGAATCATGAACTTCATTTCTTCTAAAACCTGTTGATATCAATTTACTTGTAACTTCATATGTTGATGGTAAAGTATTACTATGTAAAAATCTTCCAGTATCTGTAAGAATACCAGCATATAAATATTTAGCACACTGAGAACTTAATTTTAGTTTTGATTCTAAAAATAAAGAACCTCACATTTCACAAGTTGCTGGTATCATTGGATCAATTCATTCATAATCTGCAAAAACTTCAGTTTGGGGATGATGATCAACTCTTATTGTTTCTTTACACAATGTATTTTTTCTTGAATAAACTCTTGCTGTATTTGCGGTGTCTGAAATAATACCAAGTGATGAAGAAATAAATTCATTTGAAGCTTTATTAAGATTTGGTTCAAACTTAAACAATCCAGATCCATATAATTCAGAAAGAGTATCAAGACCAATAATTTTTACTACTTTATTAGGAAAATTATCATAAATAAATTCCCTAACTGCAAAGCATGATCCTAAAGCATCAAAATCAGGTCTTTCATGAAAGAAAAGTGAAATATTTTCATACTCTTGAATTTTTTTAATAATAATCTCTGTAATTCCTAACATAACTTATCCTTTACAATCTTCACATTCTTTACTGCCATAGTCTCTAAATCATTTAATAATTGTAATTCATTTTCTAGATTTATAGCAACATTTAGTTTTGGTCTAGTAACTGGTTGTTTTGGTGCAAACATAGAACAAACATCTTCATGTTCGCTAATTGAAATCTCATATGTTTTTATTTCTTTTGCTATTTTTATAATTTCTATTTTATCAAAAGTTAACAAAGGTCTAAAAATTTGTATGTTATTACAAACTTGAGAAATAACACTAATGCTTTCTATTGTTTGGGATGCAACTTGTCCTAAAGAATCACCACAAATTAAAGCATTGTAGTTAAACTGATTTGCTATCATTTGAGCAATTCGATAAAAAGATCTTCGCATCAAAGTAATACGATATTTTTCATTTGAAATATGCATTAATTCATGTTGAACTTTTGTAAAATCAACAATAAAAAATCTAGGAGAATGTAATTTATATTCTAAAGTGATTGTTTTAATTAGAGATTTTAGTTTTAGAATTGTTTTCTCAGTAACTGAATCAGTTACAAAAGTTAAATAGTCTACCTTTTGACCTTTTTTTTGTAATAAAAAAGAGGCTACAGGTGAATCTATTCCTCCAGAAAGCAATGATAAACAACTTCCATTTAATCCAATTGGTAAACCACCAACACCATAAATTTTATTAAATCAAACAAAGGAAATATTTTCATCATAAATATCAATATTAATTATTAAATCAGGATTGTGAACATCAACTTTAATATTTTTATTTTTAAGAATATATGTTGCTACTTTATTTTTAATTTCTGTTTGATCTAAAAAATCTTTATATCTTCTTTTTACTTCGATTTTAAAAGTTTTATGATGGTTATCAAAACCAATTGCACATGACATGATTTTTTCTATATTTGTTTCTACTTGATAAGAAATAACAAAATGATGAATTCCAGGAATTAATTTTAAAATATCAATAATTTCTGCTTCATCTTCTTTTTTGTAATGAAGTGAAAACATACTATAAAAATCTTGTAGATTAATTTCAAAGCCACTTAAAGCTTTTTTAATGTTTTTAAATAAAGCTTTAAGAAATTCTTTTTTGTTTTTTCCTTTTAAGAAAAGTTCACCAAATTTTATGTTTATAATTTTGTTCATTTTTTTTCTTAGTAACAATAAAGTTATATAAAAAAATTACCTAAATTTAATTTTTTTAAGTAATTTTTTAAAATTAATTAATTTTTTATTTTTTTAAAATTAAACAAACTTGAAACTAAAAAAAGTTTTTTATAAGTTTTTCACGATCAGGATTTTTCATTTTTAATCCTTCTTCAATTTCATAACTTACAACTTGAAATTCATTAACACCAATCACTCTGTTAAATCGTCTAGCTTTAATTAATTCAAGAGCCTCTTTTGTCATCAAAGATGCTCTAACAAGGTCCATTGCAGTTGGAGAACCTCCTCTTTGCAAGTAACCTAAAACATTCTTTTTAACTTTTTCTTTTGAATTTGTATGAATGTATTTTATATATTCATCAACTGATGGAATATCACCAGTTCCTAAATAATTTTCAACATACAAAATCATAATTCCCTTTTTATTAGTTTTTCTTTTTTCTTTAATTTTTTCTAAAAGTTGTTTTGGTGTAAAGTGACTGCTTGGAGTAATTATGATGTCAGATTCAGTTGCTATTCCAGCAAACACTGTTAAATCAATACAATGTCTCCCCATGATTTCTACCATCCCTACAGTTCCAAGAGAATTCATACATGATTTGATTTTTTTGATTGCATCAACCACTACATTTAAACAAGTGTCAAAACCAATTGAATAAGTTGTTGATGTAACATCATTATCAATTGTTCCAGGTAAACAAATAACATTAATTCCATACTTTGAAAGTAGTTTAGCACCATTGTAACTACCATCACCACCTATTACTACTAAACAATCAATGTTATTATTTTTTAAATTTTCAATCATTTGATTTCTAACATTTTCTTCTTTAATTTCAGGGAAACGTGAAGAATAAATTTTAGTTCCTGGTAAATCTCATCAAGATTTTGTAACAGTAAAATTAGCTTTGTAAAATTCATTATTGTAAAGTCCTTTATATCCATTGCAAACAAAATATGTTTCACAATCATATTCAGCTGCATAAGTTATAAAAGTACTTAAACATTTATTCATTGTAGAAGCATCACCACCAGATGTTAAAATTGCTATTTTTTTCATATTCATTTCCTATACATATAACAAACTATTTAAAATTATATTACTTATCTAAATTATTTAAATTATTTGATTAATAATTTTAAATAGTTTAAGTA
>CAMWHH010000099.1 GCA_947174035.1 uncultured Mycoplasma sp.
GTTTTTGACTTGCAGATTTTTATACAAACTTGATAAAATATATTGAATACTATAACTTGAAAGTGATTTTGGATTTGTCATAGTTCCAAAGTCAATTGTTAAAGAAACAGTTTTTTGGATTTCATTAGTTACTACAGTTAAAGTAAGTTGATTATTTTGCAACTTAGTTACATATTCACCTGTGTAATAAGTGATTAGTTTTTTAATGTTGTTGTCCTTATTAACTCATTCTCCAAATTGAGTAGCTGTTAAACTATTTAATTCTTCTTCTGAAAAAATCTTTTGTGAAATTAAATAATTTTTTAACATATTGTTTGAAACAAAAGATAAATTATCATCAGTTTGATCAGCATTTCCTTGAACAAATCCAGAATAATTAGCAATTAAGTTTAAATCACTGCTTGCACCATTTAGTAAACTTTGAGGAATTTTTACATAAAAACTTGCAATTCCTAATGAGTTATCAATATACATTGTAGTTTCAATTGCGCTATTGCTACTTCAATTTTTTGGAACTAAATTTCCCATACTTTTAACCAGTAATTTCTCAACTAAATCACTCAAATTATTGTATGTTTTATTTCCAATTTGAATTGGTTGTTTTTTAGTTACTAAAGTGTCATAAATTTCTTGAACTTGTTTTAATTTAAAATCTAATAAACTAGCTGAACTGTCATCAACAAATTCTACTGAAAACTTTTTATTATATTCATCTGTTGTCATGAAATTATCAAATTTATGATATGCAATATAATTTTCAAATCCATGTCCATTATTTCCAATTACTGGTGCATAATCACTGCTTAATTTAACTTGTACTGTTAAACTACCTTTTGTGTCATCTGGTGATAAAGAAATGTCTAAATCATTTGAATTAAAACCAGTATATTCAATTAAACTTGTCATTACATCACCTTCAGTTACAGAAGATGGTAATACTGAATTAAAAGGAATTTGTCCAAATGATGTAACTCCATCTTTAAACTTAAAACTATAAGAATTTTGCTTATTTAAATTAGTATAAGTAACTACATAAGTGTGTGCTTTTTTATCAGGTGAGTTATCTTGTGAAATATTAGCTGTAATCTTTAATGTACCATTGTTATCATTTGGTACTAAAGAGAAATTAATTTTTGATACTGGATAACCTTTACTTAAACTGGTATTAATAAATTGTAAAAAACCAGCATTATTAGTACTTTGACTTGCTAAATTTGAAAATGAACTTGGTAAAGTATTAGCTTCAAGCAATGATTTAAGTTGTGGAATATTAGTTGCGTCAATATTTGTGTTTTGATTATCAGTTGCTTTTGTAGTTTGACCCATAAAATAGAAAGCACTTTGTTCTGTACTTTTAAAAACTGAATAAGTGTTTTCAGAATTGTAAGTTAAAACATCTTTTGTTCCAGTATAAGTAACTCCCATTGGAATATATTCATATTTAACAGAAATTTTAACAATACCACTAGTATCATTTTGTTCACTAATAGAATAAGTCTTTTTAGGATACAATAAATTCCCTTTAGCATCTGTTATTGTTTGTGATTGAAATGATGTTTGAAAAGGATCTAAATTGTTAACATCACTAACTTTTAAGTTAGATGGAAGAGTATTTAAAAAGTCATAATCAGTTGATGTTGATAATGTTTTTCAACTTACTTTATTTATGATTTTGTTTGTAGTAGTAAAACTTTTTTCAATAGTTTTTGGAATCGAATCATCTGGTAAAACTGAAGCAAATCAAGGAACTTGATAAAGATTAACTTTTACCTTAAAAGTACCATTTGTATCATTTATATCTGAAATTGTAAATGATGGATACTTACTACTTGCTTGAAAGAATGAATTGTTTAAAGTAGTCACATCATTTTGAGTAATTTCACTTGGTAATTTTGAACTTAAAACTGAATTACTTATATCAAAATCTGCAGCTTTTTGGAATGATTCACTAGTATTTAACAGTCCTTTATAGTCACCTTGTGCTTGGTTATTAGCATTTTGAGTTACTCCAATAGCTAAACCATATTTTGTTGTTGTATTATCTTCTGGTGGATTTGAACTTTGAATATAAGTTTCAGGTTTTGAATTAATCATCATTAATTGTCCAGTGTAATCATAAACATTGTAAATTACAAAATTATTGGCAAATGTATTGACATTATTTTGAGTAATTCCAGATAAATCCAAATAAGTTATCGGGCTTAAAGATGAACCTGTTATAGAACTTAAAGTATTTTTTTCAATTTTAAAAATTTTTGAATCTTCTTTAAATTTAAAATATAAATTATCATTTGCATCAATTGTTCAAGATTGAATTCATTTAGCTTCACTCATTGGAAAAGAAGTTGATGTAATGTTATTTGGGTTTGAAGGATCTATAATAACTACAGTATTATAAATTACTGTAGCAACTTTACCAGAAAGCAAAATAAAATAATCGTGTTGAGGAGCAATTGTAGAGTTTCTAAAACCTTGCATACCAGATGCAACTTTTTTTGGTTGAGCTCAATTACCTTTTCCAATGAAATTTAAATTATCATCTACCATTAAAAAGTAAACATCATAACTTGCTAAACTTGCTGATTGATCTCCAGTTGTTCCAGGTCTAGTACCAAAAGAATAAACTTCTAAAAAATTAACATTATTAGCAACAGGAATTAAATTATTAAAAACTCATCTATATCCTGTTTTACCCGGATCTGTCATTGAAGCTACATTATCTTTACTATTACCATTTAATGTTGTAACTTTATCAGAAGATGGGTTATATAAATATGCAACTCCATCATAATTTTTAGCAGCATTACCAAAACAAACAACATTTCCAGATGCTAAAGCAGACACATAATAAACTGACCCAGTATTACCAAGACCTACTGTTTTAGTTATATTTCCAGTTGCTGCATCTAATGCTATAAGTTGTTGATTTTTATTGTTACCCCCAAAGAAACCTAAAACTCAAATAGTATTTGTTTTTCTGTTATAGTCTCAGTTAAATCAAGCTCTTGATCATGAAATACCTGAACCATTATAATTAGCTTCAGCACCTGTTTTTCCATTATATCCAGGATTGTATAAACTCATATCAATATCCCAAATTTTTGAACCATATCAATCAAGAGCAGTAATTTTGTTACCTCAAAACGTTAAAGGTCCATTGATTGTTGATAAATTTGAATTTTGTGAAATTGTTTGTGAAGCTACTAAATCTGAAACACTTTCATGTTTTTGAGAACTAATTTTTGAAAAAGATGATGTGGAATTTTTATTTAATAAAGCTAAAGGTGCACTTACAACTAAACCTGCTAAACCTATTGTACTTAACAAAATTAATAGTCTTTTTTTAAGTTTCATATGAAATACTCCTAATATTTGTAGAATTTTTAGTAATAAAAACAAGTAAAAATCAAAAAACAAGCAAGTAATTAACC
>CAMWHH010000100.1 GCA_947174035.1 uncultured Mycoplasma sp.
ACTATAAGTACTTTATTTTAGATGAAGCAACAAGTAATTTAGATAAAGAAACATCAGACTTAATTTTGAATTATTTATTCGATAAAAAAGATGTAACTTTAATAAACATTAGTCACCACATTACTAATGATTCTTATAAAAAATATCATGAAGTTATAAATTTATCATAGACTTGATAAAAAAATAAATTTAAAAACCCCTTAAAAAACTAAGGGGTTTTTAAAATGTTATTGTTTATTTTTGTTTAAAATTTTATCTTATAAAAATTATTTTTTTAGCTTTAAAATTTTGTATTTTTTCTTAGAATTCTTTACTTTTATAATAACTACACCTGTAATTGTTATAAGTGCTAGTATAGTTAAAACTACACTTACAATTATTATTGTTTCATTATTATTGCTTGTAGTGTTTTCGTTGTTGTTCAAATTATTAAAACTTGATAAATTTTCAACATTAATTGTTTCTCAATTTGAATAAGCACCATTAAAATTGTTGGTGTTATCAACATATGCTTGTACATATCAAACTCCTGTTTCATTAGGTTGTTCATAATACAAACAATCTATATCGTTTGGATTTTTACAATAACGGTATTTTACTTTACCAAAAGTTGAGTTAGCAATGGGTTTATTATTTTCTATTTTAAAATCATTAATTGAATTATTATTTGCTTTTAAAATACTAAAAGTTATTTGTTTTGAATTATAATATTCACCAATTCCTTGAATTATCAAAGTTGCTGTTCCAACATTTGTATTATTTTTGTAAATTATGTAATAATCCAAATTGTTTATTAAATTTATATCAAATCCATTATCTTTGTAAGTTACAACAATTTCTGGTGTAATTTGTTTACCTGTGTAATAGTATTTATAACCATCAACAAAATCGATTAGTACTTCACTAATATTTTTTTTATTATCATCAGGATTATCTGGATAAATAGGAGTTGGAGGGTTAGGGTTATTATCAGAATTTATGTCAAAAAATAAAGTTCAAGTGTTTGAAGATCTTTTTGTTATTCCATCATGTGTAATATTAAAAGAAAAATTCACCATTCCATTTTTTTCTTTTGAAATGATATCTAAATCATATTTAAATTTATCATTATTAACAACAGGGTTTTTCAATCTAGCAAGAAGGTTAGAAGAATTTATTTCATTAAATTCACTTTCTGATATTTTACGATTTTTTAGTACAAAAAATATACTTCCTAATCTCATATCTTCAGCTTCAAAATAATTTGGAGTTCAATCATCTGGCATTTTTTTGTCTTTAATAGTTACTTTCTGTGTCACAGTTGAAGTTTCAGAATTTTGATAAACTATTTCATATTCTCCAGGAGTATTAATATCAACATTATTTGAAATTATTGTTGGTACAGTTTGAGATTCTAGTAAATAATCATTTGAAAAAACTGTAGTATCAAGATTTGTAAAAATCATTTTTTCACCTTTATATCCAACTACATCTTTTGCTATGATAATGCTTGAATTATCAGGGATTTTAAAATAATTAATTGTTATACTGTTATTTGAAATTCCATCATAAGAATATGAATCTTTTGATTCAGGAACAACTTTATAACCTCAACCAATTTCATTATCATTATTAGTTTGTAAATTTTGCACTCAAAAATCAGTATCTTTTGGTGTAAAAGTTTGGTGTTCAAAAACTTTTACTTGTTTTTGATCTATAACTGTTTTTTTGTCTTCGTCAAATAATTTTAAATTTATAGTTTTATATTGCAGTGGTTCATAATATAAAGTAACTTTTTCATCCTTACCATTTAACTGCACTTTCATATCAGAATTTGAAGATTCTACAAAACGATATCCATTAAAAATGATTTTATTAATTGGTACAGTATCGCCATCACTATATCTTAAACTAGTTGTATAAGTATTTGGGATAGGGCTATCAGTAGATTTAATTTTATAATCAACATTAACATTGTACATTTTTGTACCTAAATTAAGTATTTTTTGATTTCCATTTTCATCAATTTCATAAACTGATGTATTCAATCTATCTTTACTTGTTGCTAAAACTTCATTAGTTTCACAATCTATTACTTGTCCTACTATTTTGTCTGTTTTTAATAAATCAATTAGTTTTTCATCTGATTTTATAACCATTCCCTTCTTTTCGTTTGGTTGTAAAATGTAAGGTTGTGATTCTTTTAAATACTTTTCTTTATTATTGCTATCTGTAATTTTTATTTGTAATTTAAAACTTCTAGTTTTATCAGACCAATTATCAATTATTGTTCTTAATATTAAATATTTGTCATTTGCAGTAGTAATATTTTCATCAAATACTTCATCTCAAATTTTTAGTCAACCTTTTGATAAATCTTCATCGTTTGATTTTGCAGCAACAAGTTCTGGATCAGCTATGTATAAATCGTTTCCAAGTTTAAGGTCATTATTAATTTTTTTAGAAATATAATGTTCAGAAACTTCTTTAAAACTTAATTCTGTATCACTGTTCATTTTAGAATTAGCAGTTGGGATAGTTTGATAACTAGAACCATTTCTACTATAAATTCCTATATCTCTATAATATAAAAATTCTTTTCATTTAATTTTGTTTTCATCATTTGTAACATCTGCATTTGCTCCATATGAAGCACCTGTTGAATATTCATCCTCTAAATTGAATAATAAGTGTCCTAATTCATGCATTCCTGTATGTTCTGTGTCATATGAACTAGTCAAAGTTGTGTTATAAGTAGTTACAGCTCTTATACCACTATTTTTATTAACTATATTTAAATTAAAGGGATTAATAGATGTTTTTGAATCTGCAAAATTATTTGTAAAATCAAAGTTTAATATATTTGCTTTTTTAAAACCTATTTGTTCAATTGCATCAAGAGAAGTTGTATAAAAACCAAAGAAACCTTTTCCTTTGTTTTGTGAATCATCACCTGTAAAATTAGGTGAAATAGCATAAACATTAATGTTATTAAATAATTTTGTAAAAGTAGTTGAAGGAACTGATTTTCAAGCTGAACCATCAAAATATTTTTTTATTCGATTATTGTAAACAAAATCCGCAAAATTTTTAGATTCAAAATCAGCATAACCATTTCCTAAATACAGTAAATTAATTGCATTAAAATCATTGTTTGCTTTTCTAATAGTATAAGTATTAAAAAGAGGATCAACTTTAGCTTGTGTTTCATAATTGGTTGAATCAGTTGATGATTGATAAGACTGTAAAACTAAATCGATTAAATTATTATTAAAACTACTAGTAAAAACTAAAGTTGCAAAACCAATTGAAAACAATGAAAAAGATAAACTTATTTTTTTAATTCTTTTACTATTCATAATAATAAATACCCAAAAAAATCAGAAAACCCTATTTACATTTATTATATT
>CAMWHH010000101.1 GCA_947174035.1 uncultured Mycoplasma sp.
GTTAAATTTTTATTATTAATCAAAATATTTCCTAATTGTCAATTAATATCAATATTTTAAATAACTTTTTAAAAATTAAAATAAAAAGTAATTTATTAATTTGTAATATTCTTTGTTCAATTAGTAAAGTAATAATTTAATTTAGCTAATTTAGAAAGCACAAAAAATAATATAAATTTTTTTAAGTTAGGTGAATTTGAATTTGCATTTTTAAAATAAATTATCTAATTTTTAACTTTAAAAAACTTACTTTGTTTAATTTTGCTCAATATTGATTTTTGATTTTTAATGTGAGAAAATTAAATCCCAAAACAATAAAAAGGTAACTTAAATAAGTAATTGAAAATTGCTTATTTCTTACTTTTTAAATATAGGAGAAATTATGAACACAAAAAAGAAAATCTTAATAACTACAGGTATTGGTACTGCTGCTGTTGTTGCAGGTGTTGCGCCTGCAATAGCTTCTACTGTAAGTAGTCAGTCTACAATTGTTGATGGAGTTACTCCTACAACTCCAGAAGTTCCAACAAATCCAGATCAATCATCAAATCCTGAAAATCCAAGTGTTGAAAATCCAGTTGATGCTGCAAGTTTAGCAACTATTCCAGCCAATGATGAATTTACTTATAGTATTGAACACTTTAATGTATTACCAGATGTTTTACTTGATCAATACTTACAAAAACTATTTATGGAAACAAACTTTTTTGAAGAATATAAAGATTCATTTAAAAATAGTAGTGAATATAGTAATGTAACTGTTACTTATGTAAAAGATTCAGTAAATGAAGTGAATAAAACATTTGAACTTTTAGCAACACCAGTTGAAGGAACTACTTGATCAAATAAAACTAATGATTCTAAAGTAATTACAGTAAATCTAAAAAATATTGAAAATTTAGATGCTGAAACTCCTGATAGTGACACTATTGTTTTTTATAACAAAAAAATAGATGGGACTTTTTTTGCAAATAATAATGATTTAAATAAACATTTATATGAATTATTTTTAGAAGATCAAACTGAGAATTTTTCTGTTCCAGAAGGCAGTTTAAATTTCAAAAATGTTAATATTAATTATTTTTTACAAACAGCTGATTTAAAAAATAGAACTTTTAAAATTTCTGTTTCACCAAAAGATAAACACAATTGAACTGAATCACTTAAAAATAAATATGGAAATTCTGTAATTCTTACAGTTAAAATGACTAACTTTATTGCACAAAATGATGCAGAAGCTCCAAAAGTTAATTCAACAGTTTCTTATAACAAAGAAATTGATGGAACTTATTTTAAAAATAATGGTGATTTAAACAACTATTTAAAACAATTGTTTTCAACTGACCAATCAGCTAATTTAGTGGATTCAGAAGGAAATTCAGCTTTTAAAAATGTTAGAGTTATTTATTATGAACAATCAGCAAACTTACAAAATAGAAGTTTTAAAATTTATGTTTATCCAAAAGATGGACATACTTGAGTTGATTCACAATCAAGAAATTCATACATGCTTGAAGTAAAAATTAGTAATTTTGTAATTCATGATATCAAAGATTCTTTAACTCCTAAAAGAAGTATTACATTTACTTCAACAATTATTGGTAATATGAAAACTGATGCTGAATTCAACAATTATTTAACAAATTTATTTAAAACAAATCAGCAATCAAATTTACTTCCAGCAGTTACTGATTATAAATTTAAAAATGTATCAATTTCATATGTAGCAAATTCTGCTAATTTATCAGCAAAATCTTTTGCAGTTAATGTTGCTCCAAGTCAAGGTCATGCATGAGCTGATGGTAGTAAAAACACTATTACTCTTACTGCAATTTGTACTAACTTTGTAAATAAAGAAAAATTACTTGTAACTCCACAAGCTTTTAATAGTGACATAATTATTAACACTCAGTTTGACTGATCGATTGGATATTATTTAAATTGAAGTAACATTAATAAGTTTTTAAATCCAAACTTTACAATTGGTAGATTCATAACTAATAGAGAAGGTTGATATAACGAAGCTTTAAACTATCAAAAAGCTTTAGCAGAACAATCTTTTAAAAGTTTTTCAAAGTACAACCCTAATTTAGAAATGGTTTCTTATCAATTAGGAAATATTAGTAATGATGAATTTAGGGGACTTGTAACTAGATATACAATCAATACTGAAGTTAAACCAAAAGCAGGTTATTTTTGACAAGATGGAACAAATGGTAGTAAATGAGTACCAATAAGTTTCTTTAGTGCAAATATTTGAAATGGTTCTGCTTGAATTGGTCAAACTAACAATATTTCAGATGCAAACAAACTTATTGATGAAAATTGAAATGGCAGTGTTCCAACAAAAACATGAGTTTCTAATAAAATATTTAATACTGCTGAATTTGACAAATTAATCAAATATGGTGCAACTAATAGAAAATTAAATTTTGGTGAATGTCGGGAATTAATTATTAAACATGCTAAAGCAGAATTAGAAGCAACTTTCACTAATTACTATGTTATTAAAATGTCAGAACCGGAACCTACAAGAAGTGGTGATATCTATGCTCCTTGAAAATTTAGAGTTACTTTAGCTAAAACTCTTGGTGGTGCAGATAAAGTTGAATTTGATGGTATTGTTCTTGTAGCAAAATAAAAAAATTTAAATGTATAAAAAATCTTCCATTGGAAGATTTTTTTAATTTGTGTTTACTACAATTAATTATCAAAAAAATTAAAAGATTATATTAATAAGAACTATTCTATTACTTTAATATGAATTTAAATTAATACTAATTAGATTCATATTTGTTTTTTGCAATATGTCATATTGCTTTTGTTGCATCTGCACAAGCTGTAATGATTGTGTTTGGTTTGCAATTAAAATAAGTTGCATCTCCAATTGCATATATATTTTTGTGACTAGTTCTTTGATTTAAATCTATTTTGTATTTACCTTTTTCTTTTTCTAAATCATTCAATATTTTTATATTGATTGGACTTGCTACTTGACCATATTGGACAATTAAACAATCAAAATTTATTATTTCTTTTTGATTATTTTCATTATGTTTTATTGTGATTGTTTTATTTATTTCATCAAATGATAAAATTTCATAATTTAATTTTTGAATTATTTTGTTTTTTTCTAATGAATCAATCATAAATAAACTTGATCTGTATTTATCTCTACGGTGCACAATAGTTACATCTTTTGTGATGTTTTCTTCAACAAAATAATTTGCTCATTCAACTGCAGAATCCCCACCACCTAAAACAACTATTTTTTTATTTTTATAAACATTAGTATTCAAATTAATTGAATAGTTAATTAAATCACTTACAATTTCTTGGTTATTAATTTCTAATTTTCTTGGATTAAATGATCCATTT
>CAMWHH010000102.1 GCA_947174035.1 uncultured Mycoplasma sp.
ACATAATTTGATGAAAAAATAGCATTTTTAATTTTAGCTTTTTCTTTTTTTAAATCTAATTCAAAAAGATCAAAAAACTTATCAAATTTATTGTTTTCAAAAACATTTTTTGGGTTATTAGAAATATTTTTATTTTTTTTAACTACTATTAGATTTTCTAAGTCTTTAATATCAATTTCAAAAAATTGAGAAATTAATTTCTTATCTTCAGTAAAAAAAATTTCTTGATATGCAAACTTATTTAGCATATCAACAATGTTTTTAAGTTCTATTTTTTTCTCTTTATAAGATAAATTTAATTTTTTTAAAGTTTCTATTTTGTATTCAATTAAACCAATTTGATTATTTATTAATTTTAAACATTCCTCTTGATTTAGACTTCTAGTAAGTTCATCAACATCTTTATATTGAGAATCAAATGGTTTAACAACAAAAATATCAAAATTATTTTTTATCAGTTTTTCACTTAGTGAAATAGTTGCACTAATTCCAGCAGCATCATTATCTAAACATAAAACGATTCTTTTAATGTTTTGATATTTTTTTATTAAATTGATTTGATTATCTGTAAAAGCAGTTCCCATCGATGCAACCACATTATGAATTCCTAATCTTTTAAAAGCAAAAACATCCATGTATCCTTCAACTACATAAATTTCATCATAGCTTGCTTTATCAAAAGAGAAAAAATTAAATAAAATATTTTCTTTCTTAAAAAAATTAGTTGTTTTAGTATTTAAATATTTAACTTTATCATTCTTATTCAAAGACCTTCCACTAAAACCAACTATGTAACCATGTTCATTTTTTATAGGAATTATTAATCTGTCATAAAAAAAATCAATAAAATTTTCTTTATCATTTAAAGTAACTAAACCTGCTTTTAATAATAAATATGGTTCGCCACTTTTTTCTTTATTAGCAATTTCAAATAATTTTAATAAATAATCTCGATTAGGATTTTTTGGAGTAAATCCTAATTCATAAAAATCTATTAAATTTTCATCCATATTTCTACTTTTTAAATAATTTAAACAGTGTTCAGATTCTTTGTTAAATAATGTTCTGTGATAAAAAAAGGCTGCTTTTTTATTAACTTCAAAAATTTCTAATTCTTCTTGATTAACATGACTTGAATTATTGATGTATTTTTCTAGGTTTGGATCATCAATATTTAAAATTGTTTTAATTTCTTTTAATGCTTCAACAAATGGACATTTTTTAAAAAGCATCACAAAATTAATTGCATGTCCTTTTGTATTACAAACAAAACATTTAAAAATATGTTTGCTTGGAGATATAGAAAGAGAAGGATTTTTATCAGCATGAAATGGACATAATGCTCAATAATTTTGTCCTTTTTTACTAACATTAATATAATTTTGAATTACATCAACAATATTGATTGAATTTAAAAAATTAGATATAAAGTTTGAGTTATTGTAATCATTTTTCATGTTTAAAAAGCTTTCTTAACTTTTTCTAAATTAATTTCATTAATTTTCATTCTAACTTGTTTCATACTATCTCTATCTCTGATAGTAACTGTATCATCATTAATGGTATCAAAATCAATTGTTACACAGTATGGTGTACCAATCGCATCTTGTCTACGATATCTTTTTCCAATTGATCCAGCAGCATCATATGTGCAAATGTTTTTTGATAAAACTAATTTATCAAAAACTTCAATTGCTTTATCATTCAATTTATTTGATAATGGTAGAACTGCAAATTTATATGGTGCTAAATCTGGAGAAAATTTTAATGTTATTCTAGTAGATTTATCTTCTAAAACTTCTTCTGTGTAAGCATCAACTGCAAGTGCATACAACAATCTATCTAATCCAACAGAAGGTTCTATAACGCTTGGGATAAATCTTTGCTTAGTTTCTTCATCTAAATAATCTAAACTTTTTTTAGAATGATTTTGATGCTGAGTTAAATCAAATTCTCCTCTATCAGCAATTCCTCATAGTTCATTAAAACCGTGTGGAAAATTATAAAAAACATCCACTGTTCTACTTGAATAATGAGCTAATTCTTCTTTAGGATAATCAAAGATTTTCAAGTTTTCTTTTTTTAGATTAACAACAGTTGTTAAAAAAATATTAATTTCATTTAAAAAGTAATCAAAAAACTTTTTTGTTTCCTTTTTTTCACAAAAAAATTCTATTTCCATTTGTTCAAATTCTCTTGATCTAAAAATAAAATTACCTGGAGTTATTTCATTCCGAAATGCTTTCCCAACTTGTGCAACACCAAAAGGTAATTTTAATCTTTGTGTTCTTTGGATATTTTTAAAATTAATAAAAATTCCTTGAGCTGTTTCAGGTCTTAAATAAACTTCATTTTTGCTATCTTCCACAACACCAATTGATGTATTAAACATCAGATTAAATTTTCTTATTTTAGTTCAATCGTTTTTTTTACAATTAGGACAAGCTATTTTATTATCTAAAATAATTTTTTCTAAGATTTCAGAACTTGTTTGCTCATTAATATTTTCTTTAGTAAATTCTAAGATTAATTTATCAGCACGATATCTAGATTTACAACTTTTACAATCAATTAAAGGATCTGAGAAATTATCAACATGACCAGAAGCTTTTCATACACTTGGATTCAAAATAATATTTGTATCAATCAAATGCATATTTTTTTTTGAAAAAACAAAAAAATCCAATCATGCATTTTTTAAATTGTTTTTCAATAATGATCCAAGTGGTCCAAAATCTCAAGCATTAGCTAAACCATTGTATATTTCTGAATTTTGATACACAAATCCATAATTTTTTAAATGATTAACAATTGTTTCTTGATTAACTTTTTTGCTCATATTTAACTCCCATTTAAATAATTTTAATCAGTTATTAAAACAAATAACTAAAAAGATTTATCCCCACATGATAATTAATGTAATCAATCAAAATTCTAACAGCAATTTTTTTAATATTTTTTTCATAATTATTAGCAATTTTGAATTTTTTTAAACTACATAAATACAAAATTTCTAAACTCTTATCTAGAATTTTATAGTTTTCTAAAAAGTGCTTTTTACAAACAAATCCAAAACTTTCATTTGAAAAAGAAAAAACAAGTCTACTATCACATTTAGTACAACTATTTAAATTTAATTTAATTCCTAAAAAACCACAAGTTTTATAAAGAATATAAATAACCAAAACATCATCATATTCTTGATCAAATAAAATTAAATTTTCAACTAAATTTTTTAATTCATTAAAAATGTGAATTCCTTTAATTTTATTTTGATAAATTATATTATTGAATAAGATTAGTGGGGATCTGCTACTGATATTAATAT
>CAMWHH010000103.1 GCA_947174035.1 uncultured Mycoplasma sp.
TAATAACAATGGTTAAAAAAAATCATTTTAATCTTTATAAAAATATTTTAGAGACTTATAGTTCAATAAAAGAAACTAAGAAATTTAATGGGTTTTATAAACTACCTATTTTATTTATTTTATTTGTACAAGGTTTGATGAGAGAATTGGCGAGCAATACTGAAATTTCAATGGTAAGAAATTTTTTCACAAATCTTTGTCTAAAGATGGATAGAACATTATCTTATTTTAATAATCTTGCTTTAAATTTTGGTTTAAATCTTTTAAAAGATTCATCAACAAATAAAAATAAATTTAGTTTTGTAGAATTTTTTAAATTCAACAATCCTGACTATGATTTAAATTCAAATATTAATACTTTTTTAAGCAACATGGTTCAATACTATCCAAATTTAATTTTATTTATTGTTATATCAAATGTAGCTATTGGGTCTAGTGTTGTAGGAGTAGATATGATTGACCCATTTATTGATGATCTTAAAAAAAATATTAAACTTTTTGGAATAACAATGAATGAAAGTATTTGAAATAATAAAGCTCTTTCTTTGATTTTTAGTATTTTTAGTAGTTGCGAAAGTAATTATGTTTTTGAAACGTTGAAACCTTACAATAGTAGTTTAACTGAAAATGATGTTGTAGATGCTCTTTTAGAAATATTTCAATCTAATGCTTTTAATTTTCATGTTCCTTCAAACAAGATTAAGGAATTATTAGAAAAGGATTATGAAAAAATAAAAAATCCAATTCAAAATGTAGGTAATTTTTTTGTAAAATTTACTAATACTTGACTATATACATATTTAATAAAATTACCTTCAGTTACATTCAAAGAAATACAAAAAGCTTTTGTATATGATAATTTAATTGGATATTTACCCTATAATTTTAATCCTAATAGTATTGTTGGATATGCAGAAAATAGTTTAATTTTTTTAGTAAATTTGCAAAAATTTTTATCTAATAATATTAAAAGATTTGCAGAACTTTTAATTAACCTAGTTATACAATATTTTAAAACTTATTATGAACTTGCTCTTTCAATATTTCAAATTTGTTTAGATTTCTTAAAACCTTTAGGCACTATAGAGTATTGAGAAGAATCAAATAAAATAGCTAAAAAAATTTCTGAATTTGTTTCACCTATTAAAGATATTACAGAAAAAATAAATGAAGTTATAGATGATAAAATAAAAAAAATATCTGAATTAATACCTAATGTAGATACTTCAACAGTTACAAACATTCTTGAATCTGTTTCAAAATTTCCTATTTCTAATTTTTTAAAATTTGCAAAATTTATTTCAAATGTAAATGTGGCTTTAACAGCTTTTACGTTTGTTTTAGATTTATTTATTCCCAAAACTGAAAATTATTCATATCAATTTAAAACAAGCGACAATACTACTTTTACATGAAATGGTGGTCAAAAAACTACTATGTTTTTAGGACTTGTACCAATAAGTGAAACAACTATTGAAGAAATGAAATTTATAAACCCTATATTAATTCAACACGGAAATAATGAAGAATATTACTATTCAAATGGGAACAAATATAAAGATTTATATGATTTACGTGTATCTGAAACAAAAAACTTTATCAGTAATAATTCATATGATATTTTAAATGAAAATGTTAAAAAAGTATATTCATTAGCTAATTTAGAAAATATTAGCAAAGAGAGTGAATATAGTGCAAATTCTATTGATGAATTAACTATAAATATAATCAATAGTTTAAAAGCATCAATTCGAAACAATACTTTGAGTGATAACTATTATTACAATAGTTATACATATAAATATGCAAATGGATATTCTTCAGATTTAGATGCAATTATCAGAAATAATGTTGACACTATTTTAAATGATATCCAACCTGTAAAAATTGTAATGTTACCAAATATTGATGAGCAAACAAAAGTACCTGTTTTTGATGAATTAAGTTATAAAGAATCAAAAAATGATGGTTCAACAAATAATTTTGTCCTTCCAGGAAAAGTTTGGGATTCATTGGATAATGAAGCATTTGTTGATCAATCTTATTTACAAAATAATTATGTTGTAGTTAATCCAAATGTTTTAGTAGATGTATCACAAAAAAGTAACAACACTTCTACTATGACTGGAGTAGAAGCTGAAAGTTTAGCAGATCAAAAAGCACTTAATAGTTTTAGTGTTGCTTCAAAAACTATTACTAAACAAGATTATGTTAATGCTACTAGCTTTTCAAAATTGACTAATACTTATGACAAGTATCAAGTTTATGAAGTTAGTGATTCTACAAATGGAACTTTATATTTTTTAAGTCAAGAAGATGCATTAAATTATTATTTCAAAATTAATAATATGAAATTACATGAACTAACACCAACTAAATATGTTTATGTTTTTGATAACAAAGAATTTGAATCAAAAAATGAATTATATGCATATGTAAAAGAAAGAATTGTGGAGATAAGATAATATGAAAAAAATTAATAAGAAAAAATTATTTACTATTCTTGGATTGACAGCTTTAGGATTAAGTTCAGTTTCAGTTGCTATTCCATTAGCTGTTAATAACAATCAATCAATTGTTAATTCAGATACTAATTCTGAATTAACTTATAATGCTAATGAAAATAATTTATATAATGGTGCTATTGAATTTAATGGAAAAGCATATAAATCAGTAGATGATGCAGCATACAATTATTTAAATAATAATCCTATTACTCAAAAAAAATACATTGGAGATTTAAGTTCAGCGTATGCAAATAGAGATTTGCATACAATTGATTTAAATGCAGGTTTAATTAGAGAATATGATATTTCTAAAATTTCTAAAGCATATAATGATGAATCATCTGCAAATGGATTTACAGATTCTTATGAAGAAGCATTAAAAAGCAATTTACCTATTTATCAAAGAATTCAAAGATATGATGATTATTCTGGTAATAATTTAAATAATCTTCCAACTGATTTTTCAGTTGCACAAGATAATTTAAAAAGAAATCTAGCTACACCACATTCATTACCTTATTATGAAATTACAAAATTAAATGGAGAAAAAGTAAAAATTAATCCATTAAATGAAAAAGATATTAATCGTTTAAAAGATATAGCATTGCAAAATGCTAAAAATAATAAAAATCATTTTGCTATTCAAGATTATTTTTCAAATGATGGAAAGACTTATAGAAACATTAAAAATTTTAATGACTATGGAATAAAGAATAATAAAGATAATGATGTCCCCAATAATTTTAAAGATTTTTTAACAAAAACTTTAAAAACTGATGTA
>CAMWHH010000104.1 GCA_947174035.1 uncultured Mycoplasma sp.
TCACTATCATAAATGTTTTTAATGTTTACTATTTGTCTTTCAAAATTTGGATAAACTATTTCAAACTGATTTTTTTTAGAAAAGTAATTTCTTGATTTAACAATGAAAGTAAATTCATCAATTTTTTTCTCAAAATTAAAAGCAAAAATTTGACTAATATCTTTTTCCAATTCAAAATAAAGCATTTTCTCATATTTTGGCAAACCAAAAAATCATGCTGTGTCCGCTAATCTGTTTTCTGCTTTTTCTAAATCATTTTTTATTCTGTTTTTATCTATTATTTGATTTTTTTTATATAAATCAATAAACTGTCGATAACAGTTAGCAACTGTAGCCACATAATGGATTGATTTCATTCTTCCCTCAACTTTAAAAGAGGCTATGTTTAAATCAAGCAACTTATCAAATTCACAAAGTAACTCCATATCTTTTGGAGACATTGTAAAATATTTATCAGTTTCATTAACTAAATCTTGATTAATAATTTTGTATTTTCATCGGCATGACTGGGCACATCCACCAACATTTGCATCTCTTAGTGAAAAATTATTTGACATCATGCATCTTCCTGAATATGAAATACAAACAGCTCCATGAATAAAATATTCAATTTCAATTTCATTATTTAAGTTTTTTAGTAATATTTTTAGCTCTTCATAACTCACTTCTCTTCCTAAAACAATTCTTGTAGCATTGTTTCTTTTCCAAAATTTACATGCTTTTGAATTAGTAACAGATTGTTGAGTTGAAATATGAATTTCAATGTTTTTATTTAATTTTCTAATTGATTTTGCAATAAAAGGATCTGCAACTATAACACCATCAATTTTTGTATCCATCATTTTTTTAAAATAGTTTTCAAAATTTTTAACATCAGCATTATGGCAAATAATGTTTAATGCTACATAAACTTTTTTATTAATGTTATGTGCATAGTCAACAATTTCTTTGATATCTTTAATATCAAAGTTCGAAGATCTTGCTCTTAAAGAATAAGCTTTTGGTCCTATATAAATTGCATCTGCTCCATAACATAAAGCATACTTTGCTTTTTCAATTGATCCAGCTGGTAGCAATAACTCATGATTTAAACGCTTTGATAAATTCATATGTTATTCCTCATGTTTTTTTGTATGTAAAACATCAGTATGATTTCCAAAAAAACCTGGTGAAATATCTAATTCACACTTCTTTTTTACTTCTTGATAAATAATTTCTAATTGTTTATCATTTAAATTATTTTTAAGAGCAAACTTGTATGCTTCTAAAATAAAATCTAATGTTAAATCATCATCATGAACAAAAAGTGAATCAATTATTAGTGCATCAATATTCATGTTTTTAATTTCATTAATCTGTTTTAAACAACAAATGTAATATCCAGTTAACATGTGGGTACCCATTTCATCTTCAAAAATTATATTAGGAACAACTCTTTCATCTTCTTTGATCAATAAATAATCAGTGCTATTAAATTTTGCTTTATTAGCTTTTGCATAATCTAAAAATGTAGAAATCATTTTTCAACGAGAATGCATTACAAAACCAAGTCCAAAGCCTTTTATAGAAACATACATTTGGTTCTTATTTTCACAAATTCTTTTTATTTCACTTAAAGTTAATTCAGAAGCTAAATTAACTTTATTAATATTATTTTCCAAATAAAAATCAAATTGACCATAGCTTGTTACCAATGTTTCTGGATTGTAGTGCAAAGGTAAATTTAATTTTTTTTCATAAATAATTTGAGGAATAGCAAAATCAGAAAACATAATTAAATCAACTTTAAGTTCAGATAGTTTTTCTAATACATTTTCCAATTTTTCTATTTCTGTTTCACTATATAAATTATTTAAAAAAACACATAATTTACTATATTTTAAATTTTTTTTAAGTCTAGCTATTGTATCTAAATTAAAAAAATTATTTATTCTGCAAGAAAAACCTTTTAATCCAACTACAATAAAATCCACTTTTCTTTTATCAAGTCGATACGCTAATTTTTCATTACAACAAGAAACATATAAATCTATTTTTTTTGACATATTGCTAATCCATCACCAATTTCTAATATTCAAACCTTAAAATCAGGTAAATTTTTTAAATACTTTTTAAACTCTTCACTTTTTACTAAAATCTTTTCAATTGATTTAATTGTTTTGGTTCCCACACTAGGACTCAAGTATTTTTCTTTTAAACGCTTCAAATCGATATTATCAACTATTATAAATCCATTATCATCTAAAAAATTTATAGATTTTTCAAATAGTTCAATTTGTTTTGTTTTTGAAGCATCTATAAAAATTAGTTGATATTTATAATAATTATCAAATTCATCTAAAAAATTCTTTCAAATAAAATTAATCTTTTGAGAAAGTTTGTTAGAGTTACAAATTGTATAAAAATCAAATTCTTTCTCATAACTATCAATCCCTAAAATAGAACTATTTAAAGCAAAATAGTTTGCACTATACCCAATACCACTACCTATTTCAAGCATTAAATTAATTTGATTATCATTAATAAAATTACAAATAAAATCTGCTGTTTGTTTATCAATTGGATGTTGTGGCTTATATTCTAATGATTTTTCATAATATTCTTTAAGTGTGTTCATATTTATTACCTTGATTTTGTTTTACTATTTAAATAATTTTCAAGAATGATAGATGCAGCAATCATATCTTTATTTTTATCTAATTTACTTGTTTTAACTTTAAAATTTTTTAAAGAACTATAAGAATTTTTAGTTGAAAAAGATTCATCAAAAAATAATGTACTAACTTTTTTTTCTAATTTATCATCTAAATTTTTTTTAAAATCTATGATTAGTTGGTGTCTTTGTGAAACATAACCATTATTTGTTTTTGGAAAACCAATAACAACTTCTATGATTTTCTCTTCTTTAATTATTTCAATAATTTTTTCAAAAATTAAAATATTATTGCTAAGTTCACAATAGGGTAAGGCAAATTTTCGATTTTCATCAGAAATTGCAATACCCACAATTTTAGTACCAAAATCAATTGCCAAAATTTTACCCATTGATTGCATTTTCAATATTTTTTAAAATTTTCATTAATTCTTCTTGGTTATTTTTTAAAATTGTTCCTTGAATTAAATAATTTCTTCCTCCACCTTTACCACCTAATTTTTCATTTAACTGTTTAGCAAAAACATTTAAATTTATTTTTTTATCATT
>CAMWHH010000105.1 GCA_947174035.1 uncultured Mycoplasma sp.
AAATTATAACTTCTGAATTAAAGAAATTTTTTTAAGTTTTAGTTCCATATTTTCATCTAGCTCACATCTTTATAAATCAATATTTTTTCATTTGAAATACCAAAAGAAAAATCTTTAGTTCAACCATCATTTTGTGCTAATTGTCCATCTGAATTTTTTTTATCATCAAAAAAAATAGAATTAAAATTATTTTCATTGATTGAACCTTTATAAGTTGATTGCAATAAATCTAAATGGTTATTTTGTGAATTATAAATTGGAAATAAATTTAAACTCTCAATAACACTGCTTCCTTCTTTAAAATAAATTCAATCTATTAATTCTTTTGTTTCATTTGAGCAATTTTGTGAAACTATAATGTTGTAAAAATAAAATCAACCATAATTTTTAATAAAATCTAAATCTATTTTAGGTTTTTCACAAAAGTTTTCATCAATGTTTATTCCATTGATACTTGCAACTTTATATCCTGCTTTTGTTATGGTTTCATAATTTTCTAAAACAAATGAAAGTGATAAATAAGTTATTCCACCATCTAGATTTTCTTCCATTAATTTATTTAAAGTTTCTACATTTGATTCATTTGTAGATCTTACATTCTTTTCATATTTTCCATATTTTAAAATTTCTTGTTCTTTACTATACTCTTGATTATTCTCATCTCAATTTCATCCAATAAACTGATTCATAAAAGAAAAAGCAGTACCACTAGAATTTGAACCGCCTGTTCTAGAATATGGAACAAGTGAATTCCTAGCTGAATCTGCTTTCTTTAAATCTCCGTTTGAAATTGTGTAAAAATCTAAACCACTAAATAATCTATATATTTCACCAATATTATTTTTTGTAACATTTAATGGTTGATTGGACTTATAAACTAAAGCAATACTATCTATTGCGATAGTAAAAGTTTTAATTGACTCATTTATTCAATCTTGTCTGTCAAAATCATTAGTTTGAATTGTAGCATCTCTTACAGTTTCATAAGGGTCTTTTGAAGCTAAACCAATATCAGTTGTTTGGCTAACAATACTTTTTATGCCAAATCCAGATCCTCCACCTTGGACAATTAAATCTGATCTGCTATATTCATCAGAAAGTTTTAAAACTAAAGGTTGTAAAGAAGATGACCCAACTAAAGAAATCATATTTATTTTATTTCAGGGAGTAGAAAAATATATAATTGCTGCAATAGGAACAATTGATGCTGTTGCAGAAGTAAATATTTTTGTTCATCTCTTCATTGATTAAATATCTTATAAACAATACAAATATTATAATAAAACTTATTTAAATAAACTCATAAATTTTAATTATTAATTAACTTAAAAAAAGCTATTTACATATTATTTTTATTAGCTAAATATAAAGATCCATGCATTTTGATAAACTTCCAAACTTTTTAATAATGACATCAAGTTTGGAATCAACAAAAACTTCTCCATCTTTTAAAATAATTATTCTATCAGCTAAATATTGAATTTCTTCCATGTCATGACTTACTAATAAAATAGTAATTTTGTTTTCTTTACAAAAACTTTTTATAAAATTCTTGATTTTAGTTTTAATTGTCACATCTAATCCTGTTGATAATTCATCCAAAATTAAAAAACTGGGTTTATGAATAATTGATAACAAGCAATTTAATCTTTGACTTTGACCACCAGATAAAGATGATGCTTTTTTATGATAAAACTCATTAATTCCAAAAATATTAATTAATCCATTAATTTCATCTTTTGATAATTTACTTTTAAAAATTTCTAAAACAAAATTAATAACACTTTTTACAGAGATTCCTTTTGGGTAACTTGAATCTTGAAATTGAATACCAATTTTTTCTTGAAAACTGTTTTTATAATCAAAATTGTATTTTAGTAATCCGTTATCAGGTTTGTTAATTCCAGCTAATATTTCTACAAAAGTTGTTTTACCAGCACCATTACCACCTAAGATAGCTACATTTTCTCCATCATAAAAATCAATAGAAAGATTTTTTAATACATGATTTTTTTGATGATTAAAAGATTTATTCAAATTTTTAATTTCAATAATTTTTTTCTTATTTGTGTTTGGTTTATAAGTCATAAATTTATCTGAATTTTTTTTCTTATTTTCAAGATCATTTAAGCTTTTTTTGATAACTAAATCTTTGATGTTGTTTTCATCAAAAGGTAAGCCTTTAAAAACTTTGTTAAATTTTTTAAACATATACAATCCTTATCTTGAAGACCACTTAAAATACTTAATTGAAACTACTGAAAAAATTATCATTCACACAAAAGGTAAAATTAACGAAACTGTTTTTTCTGATAAATTTAAAACCTCAACAGCTTCAGTGTTATTGTCAATTGGAATTGTGTAAAAAGAACTATGAATATTAAAAATATCAGATTTAGTAAAATTTAAAACTAGTGCATTTTCCACAAATTTAATTCCACTAAAGTTGCCATTTCAAGATTCAAGAATTAAATTAGAGCTAGGTTTAAAAGGACTAAGTATATACCCAATATATCACAGTGCTGGTATATCTTTAACAGTTGAAAGCGGTAAAACCATAGCACATAAAAATTCTGAATAAATAATAACAGTAATTCCTATTGCTTGAATTGCAACATATGATTTACAAACAGAAACCAACATCATACCCATTAATAAACCAACAATTAATAAAGTAAATTCACTAAAAATGAAACCACCCCAATCAACTGTTTCTAAAGTAGTTTTAAAACTTGGATTTAAAATACTATTTGATCCAAACGCATGACTTCCAACATCTCAATTACTAGTAGCAAACATAATAAAAGAAAAAAGAATACATCAAATAATTGATATAACAATGATTATGAAATAAAACAAAACAGCTACAAAAATAAATAAAGAAGGTTTAATTGGAGTTGATCCTATTCTTTTTAATAAAGAAGAATTTTTAAATTCAAAAAGCATTTGTGGCATTGATGACAATGTAATAGACATTGGTGAAATAGCCAATGAACCAGCTAAAATTTGTGTATATCCTAGAATAGACCCCAAAATAACTATAAAAATTAAAGGAAAAATAAAAGCAAAAAATGGACCAAAAAAATTCTTTCAAAATGACTCATTTATCAATTTGAATAAAGGTTTTGTTCCATTGAAAAAACTTAAAAATTTTTGAAATGATAGACTCTTTAAATTAAACATAATTTCTTATAAAATTC
>CAMWHH010000106.1 GCA_947174035.1 uncultured Mycoplasma sp.
ATCTATAAATAAACAACATATAAAGTTAGCAGAAAAAAGTTATTTTTAAGTAAAGAAATAAATAAAAATACTATTTAAGATTAATAAGGTAAAAAATCAATAATAAATAAATTTAAAAGTTAAATTACAATAACTACTCTCTGTTAAAATGATCTGTGTTATAAAAATTGTTTATCTCCATAACACACTAAAATTATATTCATAAAAAACGATAATAATTAAAAGGTTTTGAAAAAATAATTGTTATTTTTTAAAGAATTTTTCAATCTTTTTTCCTTCAACTTTTAATAAAAAAGTTTGATTTTCTTCTTCTTTTCTAAAAAAAAGTGATGGTTTAACACTACTGTGAAAAAAAATAATCATAAATAAATTATCTAGATGATAAAAATAATCTTCACAAATTTTTTTACAAAAGTCATCAGTTAGTTTTTGATTATAAAAAAATGTCAAAAGAAAAATATTATTTTGTTCTTTAATATGGTTTGGGAAAAAGCAAGAAAAAAGTGGAATTAAATTTTCACCATCTTTTGAATTAATTTTTCTTTGATATTCAATATCATCAGAATTTATATTTTTTGAAACCAAAAATTTAATAATCTTTAAATATTTTCTTTTAAAACTACTTGATTTAACTTGTTTATATATATCACTTTTATCACTCATAAAACTTACCTATCAATCTTATTTTAATTAATAAAAAATAAGTTTAAAATTAAATTTCAAATCTTTCTTCTATGTATTTTTTTGCTTCAACAGCAGCAATTGCGCCATCACCTACAGCAGTAGTAATTTGTCTTATTGATTTATTAACAAGATCACCTATACAAAATAATCCAGGTATTGCTGTTTCCATTCTTTGATTAACATCAACAAATCCATTCTCTTCATTTGTGATTTTTAAATCTGAAATAATGTTGTTCATTGGAATAAATCCAATAAATGGAAAAATACAATCAACAAGAATTTTTGATAAATTATTAGAAATAGTGTTTTTGATAATAATTGCATTAATTTTTTTGCCATCACCAACAAACTCATGTGGTACATAATCTAAAACAAGTTGAATTTTTTTATTTTGCTTAACTTTTTCAACAATTAAATTATCAGCTCTAAATTCTTTTCTACGATGAATTAAATAAACTTTAGAAACAATATCTGCAAGATACAATGATTCTTCTAAAGCAGTGTTTCCTCCACCAATCACAGCAACAGGTTTATCTTTATATAAAGAAGCATCACAAATTGCACAATAACTTACACCTTTAGCATAGTATTCATTTTCACCTTTAATTCCTAATTTTTTTTCAGTCATTCCAGTAGCTAAAATAACACTTTTAGCATATCTAACTTGACCATCAGAAGAAAAAACATGAAAAACATTATCCATTTTTCTAACTTTTGTAACTTCACCATAAAGGAACTTAACACCTATTTCACTAACTTGTTTAAAAAAATTCATTGCTAAGTCTGGTCCACTAATTGTTGGAAAACCTGGATAATTTTCAACAAACCCTGTTTTAACAACTTTACCACCTGGTGTTTCTTTTTCGTAAAAAGCAACTTTTAATCCTGCTCTTTTTGCATATAAAGCTGCTGTTAAACCTGCAGGTCCAGCACCAACTATTAATAAATCAAAAAAATTAGGATTGTTTAAATAATTTGAATCTATTCTCATTTTTAACTCCTAAACCATAATAAATTATTCATCTCTATTTCTGATTGTTAATAAATTATCAAATATTGATCACAAATGGTCAATAGTTCTGTCTATATATTTCATAACTATTGAAAAAGAAAAAATAAAATCAACTTGACTAGCAGAACTTAACGAAACTTCTTTTAATGCATTAGAAAGAATTGATTTATATTCAGATCTACAGTTTGAAACTAATGTTTTAACTTCTTCAAGATATTTTGAATAATCAGAATCACTTTTAAAAATTTCTAGCATGCTTTGAAAAAATAAATTAGAATTTTCTAAAGATTTGATAACTATTTCTCTTAACATTTTTGATAATTTATTGTTTGTTAATAATCAAATTCTTCTAGAATACCAAACAATGTTGTATGCTTGTTCAGCAATTCTTTCTAAATCTCTTGATGAATACAAAATTGCTACAATAAAACGCAAATGATTAGATCTTGGTTGGTCTTTAGATATAATTCAAATACAATCATCTTTTATATCTCTTTTTTTATCTTTTGCTTTAGTTTTTTTCAAACTCATTTCTGTAACTATTGCATCAGAAATTTCATTTTGTTTTAAAATTTCACACGCTTTAAGATGGTGTTTATAACACATATTAGCAAACTCTAAAAAACTTTGTTTTAATTCAAATTCTGATTTTTCTAAGCTAAAAAAATTAGTTACCATAATTTATACCTATCCTATCCTTCCGTTAATGTAATCTCTTGTTTTTTTCTCTTTAGGTTTTAAAAAAATATTTTTTGTTGGTCCACTTTCAATAATTTTTCCTGAAAAAAAGAAAACAGTTTCATCACTTATTCTTTGAGCTTGGGCCATTGAATGAGTAACAATAATAATAGTATATTTTTGCTTAAGTTCAATAATTAGTTCTTCAATTTTTGAAGTTGCAATAGGATCCAAAGCAGAAGTTGGTTCATCCATTAACAAAACAAGTGGTTTGCACACTATTGCTCTTGCAATACATAACCTTTGTTGTTGTCCGCCAGATAGCCCTGTTGCCAAATCATTTAAATTATCTTTAACATCATCTCATAATGCAGCACTTTTTAATGATTTTTCAACAATTTCATCAACTATTTGTTTATTTCTAATTCCCTGGTTTTTTAAAGGAAATGCAACATTATCATAAATAGACATTGGAAAAGGTGTGGCCTTTTGAAAAACCATTCCTACTTTTGTTCTTAAATCTAAAAAACTAACTTTTTTTGAATAGATATTTTGTTTTTCGAAATAAATATCACCTTCAACACTTGTATCTGGCAATAAATCATTCATTCGGTTTAATAATCTTAAAAATGTTGATTTTCCACATCCACTTGGACCAATTAATGAAGTAACTTTATGTTTTTTGATGTCCAAATTAATATCAAAAAGAGCCTGTTTTTTTTTATTTTCATATCAAAAATTTAAATTTCTGATTTCAAAGATATTTTCATCATTAAAATC
>CAMWHH010000107.1 GCA_947174035.1 uncultured Mycoplasma sp.
ACAATTTGATTTATTTTTTTTAAAATATTATAATTATATGTATATTGATGTAAAAAAAGGGTATTTACATGAAATTTAGAAATTTATTAGTATCTGAAGACAATCAACTTGTATTAAGTGATTATGGTTTAAGTGAAGGTGAGGCTGAAGTTTTAGATCTTAACAGATCTTTAACTGATGTAATTACAGACCCTGAATTAAAATCTTTTATTATCGAAAACGCTATTGATCCACAAAAAATTTACATTTTTTGTGTTAAAGAAGACTTTGGTAACAATGACCAGTTATTAGAAGACATTCCTAATATAAAAGAAATAGATAAAGGATTAAAAAAGAATTATAAAAAAATCCGTAACATTTATTTCTTTGTTTATAATACTCATCTTAAAAATGATGATGTTGTTAACCCTTCAATTGAAGAACAACAACCTGTTGAAGCAGAATACCAAGAAGTTGTTGATTCTCAAGATATGCCAGTTGAAGTAGTTGTAAATGAAGAAATCCCAGGTCAAGAAGAACAAGTTGAAGTAGTAGTAGATGAAAATCTACCTTACCAAGAAGAAGAAGTGGTAACAGTTTCTCAAGAAGAAATGCCTTACCAAGAAGAAGTAGTTGAAGTTTATAATGAAGAACCTTACCAAGAAGAAGTAGTAGTTGAAACTTCAAATGAAGATTTACCTTATCAAGAAGAAACAGTTGAAGTTTATAATGAAGAACCTTACCAAGAAGAAGTTCAAGTTTCTAATGAAGATTTACCTTACCAAGATGAAGTGATTGTTGAACAACAACCTGAACTATTAGCACAAGATGAAGAACCAGCACAATATGCTTACAATGAAAATAGTGCAGTTGAGTCACAAGAAGCTTTAGATAATTTAGAACATTTTGAAGAAAAACCAGAAGTTATTGTAACTGAACAACAACCTGAGTTTGTTACTGATGCTGATGAATTAGAAAGAATTGTTGATGATGGTATTGACAAATTTGATAGTCCAGAAAGTGACAGAATAAGAGAAGATATTTTTATAAGCAATGAAAATGTTGATGCACCTGTTTCTGAAGATGTAGTTTTATTTAATGAACCAGAAATGATTAAAGATGAAAATCTACCTATAACTGAAGTTATTTCTGACTCAGTTGATAGTGTTGCATTAGAAAACAATTATGATCAAGAAATACCAGTTAATGAAAATGGTCAAATTGATTATAATGATGGTCAAACAATGGTGGAAATGCCAGCTTCTTTCTTTGACGTTGAAAGAGAAGACGAAATTTCTTATGAAGACTACAATGAATTTGTAAATGATTATGAATTAAATATTCATGCATTAAAATCAATTTATGATTTTATTTGAAGAATTTTAGTTTTAAATAACTACAATTTAAAAATCAATGATCTTTTATATATTGCAGTTAATAACCTTGATGCTTTCTCAATTGGACAAAGTGATTTTGTAAGACAAACAGCAAATAAAGCAGAATCATTATTTGATTTGATTTTACAATTAGATATTAAATTAGAATTCAATAACTCATTGTTCTACATTTACTTAGCTGAATTCTTTAAAATTAGTGGAAACAAAATTATTGTTAACGAAAAATTCTTGGATACTATTTCAATTTGAGTTAATAATGCTTCTAAAGAAAAATTTATTAGTCAAGTTGAACAGTTCATGAATTATAGTTCAATTTATAATAAAAAAATTGTTTTCTCATATTTCATTGAATTAGCAAATTTTGTAAAAGGGAAATTACCTTCAATTAACTCTAACATCACATTATTAGATGTTCACAGACTATTAAACAACAAATACAACAAAATTAGAAATGAAAATGTTTTTGCCTATATGGTAAAAAGAATGAACCAAATCTTAGAAGCTAATGGTGTTGTAATTGAAATGTATTTAGTTAAAACTCCAGATAGTATGTTTGGAATTGAAGTAAATAATCCAGAAGATCAAATTAGTGATAGTTGAAAATCTCAATTAGCTTTACTTTATAAAAAATTAATGGAAAACATTTTATCTTACATCCTATTAAAAGGTAACAAAGAAGTTGAAATCTTTAACTTATTCTTAGATATTAGAGATTTAAGAATGTATCAAGATCTTGATGAAAGTAGAAATGTTTTAGCACCTGAAACAGTTAGTGCAATTAGTGGTAGAGATTCAGGTTATTTAACAATTGGTGATGAATTAGGAAGACTAGAAGCGATTGTACCTAGTCAAAGAAGTCAAGTGCAATATAATTACTTAACTCCTCAAGCTTATGTTGAAAATTTAGAAAAAGGATATCCTATGGAAAGAAAATTTGGAAATAATGTTGTAAATGCTGCTACTGATGATTTAACTTATCCACAAGAAGTTAAATTAACTAATGGTGAAATTAATACTATTAGAGAAAACTATGCTTCAAGATTTAATGTTGCTGAATTTGAAACATCAATTTCTAGACGTATTGAAGAGTATGAAAGAAAAATAAAAAATAATATTTCAAGAATTGAAGCTGAAAGAAAACAACTTAGAGAAAAAATGGAAGAGTTAAAAAACATTTAATTTTCCCATGAATCTTATAAATATCATGTATAAAAGTTATGATCAAGAAATAGCTGATAAAAAACAAGCTACTCGTAGAAAAAGAATTAAAAAAGAACTAAGCTTCATTAATCCTTATGTTACAAGAAAAGTGGGTTAAATCCACTTTTTTTATTTATAAAAATCGTTACTTTTCTTTGTTTCTACCCATAGGGTAAGAAGGGTATTAGGGTGTTATTGCTGACTACATTTTCCTATTAACTTACCAAATATAGAGGTGAAAAATGAACACAACTGAGAAGTTTGTATCCCTTCTTTGTAGAAAATTTAATTTATTTTGGGATAACTTAATCATGTTAGATGTAATTGTGACATTATTTTCTTCCTGAGGAGATTAAGCATGTTTTGATGGGGTGATATGAAGATGAGGTATATATAGGTTTGACAAGTGATGACTTGTGATAGTTAATTTTAGATATCAACTGCTTGACTTGGATGCAATGGAAATGTGAAGCAAGGTTTCCTGAAAAATGTAACATGTGTGTTGAAGACTGCAGATTGATTGAGTAGTGAGAGAGAGTTCCATGG
>CAMWHH010000108.1 GCA_947174035.1 uncultured Mycoplasma sp.
CTTCATATGTTTTTGCAATCTTTTCACTCAAACAAGGATAACTAATTAAATAATCTCTAAGTTGTTTTTCTTTATTTAAAGTTAATAAATTCAAATCAAAATCTTTAATTTTACTAATGTTAAAATTAATTTTTTTGAATAATTGATTTATTCTTGCATAAGCATATAAAACATAATACAGATTGTTATCATGAGTTTTAAGTTTAAATTTATCAATATCAATTTCTATTTGAGTATCAGCAGTTTGAGAAACTAAAGCTCATCTTGAACTGTCAACACCAATAGCTTCAATTAAATCTCTCAATGTTAAAGAATTTCCTGTTCTTTTTGACATTTTAAATTCTTTACCATCCTTTGTTAAACTAACCATTTGCATAATAATCACATGAATTTTATCTTTTGGAATACCTAAACATTCAATAGCAATTGTCATTCTGTCCACATAACTTTTATGATCAGCTCCTCAAATATTAAAAATTTTTGTAATATTTTTACTTCTTGATAGTTTTATTTCATGATATGCAATGTCAGGTAAAAAGTAAGTAAAATCACCATCTTTTTTAACTAAAACTCTATCTTTATCATCACCAAATGAAGTTGTTTTCAATCATAATGCACCATCTTGTTTGAAAGTGTGTTTATCTAGTTTAGTTAAAATCTTATCAATTAATTTTTCTTTATATAGCTGCTTTTCTGAAAAAAAGATATCAAAACTAACTCTTAATGATTCCAAATCTTTTTTAATGAATTGAAGCATTTTTGAAAGAGAATATTCTTTAAAAAAATCAAAAGTTTTTTTATCAGAAATGACATTATTTTCAAATTTAACATTCAAAAATTTATCTGCATACTCATTTTTTATTTCTTTTGCTAAATCAATTATTTCACTACCATGGTATGAATCTTCTGGTAATTCAACACTAACATTAAAAAGTTGTAAATATCTAATAAATGCTGAAACTGCTAATATATTTATTTGATTTCCACCATCATTTATGTAATATTCTTTTTCAACTTTAATTCCATATTTATTTCATAAATTTGCTAAAGTTTTACCTAATGCAGCATTTCTTGCATGTCCAATGTGTAAAAGACCTGTAGGATTAGCGCTAACAAATTCAATGTTATAAAACAAACTTTTTTCTTTAAATTGACCTATATTTTGCTTTTCTTTTAAAGTAAGGTCTATAAAATGTTTTTTATATTTATTGTGAATATCAAAATTTAAAAATCCAGGACCTGCTATTTTTATGTTAGATACTAGGTTTTGATCATAATTGCCTAAAAAATCTTTAATATCATTTGCAATAGTTTGGGGATTTTTTTTAACATTTTTTACTATAACCATTGCAACATTTGTAAAAAAATCACCATTGTTAATATCTTTATTTTTTTCAACAGTAAAACTAACATTAACTAATTTGTAGAGTTTGTTAATGACTTCAGAAAATAATTCAGATACTTGGTTTGTATAAGTTTTATCTATCATAATTATATTCTCCTGTTAATTATCTTAATATTTAGTGATAGTAAATGTATTTTAGTAAATTGAATTTTTCAGTTTATTTATTTTGATGCATAATTTTTGTCTTCAATAAGTAAAAAATTGTTACCAACCAACCTTTTAATTCTATCTGTAATTCTCTTTGCTGCAATTTTTTTATCACTACTTTTAAGTAAACTAATTATTTTTCTTTCATATTCATCAATTGATAAATTTGAATTAAAAAAAGTAGCTTTTTTATTAGAAATTCTGTTATTTAAAATAACTAAAAAATAATTTGAATAAAATCAATCTGAAGCATACTCAGAACCTATATCATCAAAAAAAACAAAATCAGCATTATTAGCTGCATAAATAATTTTTTTAAAATTATCTGATCTGTCATTACTAAATGATTCTTTAATTGCTTCAACCATATCAGGTAAAAAAATTAAAGCAACTTTAAAATCTTTTTCAGCCTTACTTGTAATGATTTTGTTTGCAAGCATTTTAAATAAAAAAGTTTTTCCAACTCCTGGTTTACCATAAATATAAATTCCTTTTTTACTTTCAGATTTTCATTCTTCAAAAAAAACTTTTAAAAAATTATTTTTAGAAATACTTGTTGTTTTTTCAGAATGAATGTCTTTAAAATCATTATTAAAAGCATAAGAATTGTATAAATAGTTTTTTTGTTTTTCTTTAATTAATGTTTGTGATCTAACTTTTTCACATTTTGAATAATAGAAAACTAATAAGTTAGTTTTACTATTTCTTTTTGCTAACAAATGATACCCATTAAAAGGACAGTAATCTTTTTTTTCTAATTTGCAAGCAACATCTTCATCTATTACAGATTGTAAAAAACCCAAATTATCAAAAATGTCTTCATCAGTTAAAGGTAAACAATTTGCAAATAAATGATTATCTCTAAATTTTTCAGTTTCAATTCTGGATTTTTCAGCTTCATCCCAATTATCATCAATATCAAAAGACAATTCCAAATCTTTCAAATCTATTTTCTTCTTTGTGTTTTTTTTACTTTTCATATTAAACCATTTTACAACTCAAATTTATAAACTGGAACTTGGTAGTCACCATCATTTTCAATTATTTCATTTTCAGAAATATCTAATTTCTTAATTACCTTTTTTTCTTCTTTTTTTATTTCTTTTGAATAATTGCTTTTCACCTTATTATCTCAATTAAAAAGAAAATCATAAGCTTTATTTAATGAATCAATATTTTCAATATTGAAAGATTTAGCCATTTTATAAAGATACTTGGAATTTAGTTCATTGTGAGTTTTTCTGATTGAAAAATCTATCATAATATTTATAATAGAGTCAGCAATTAAGTATTTTTTTCTTAGTTTATCAATAATTTCAATTTCATTTTCGGTTAAATCCTCCATAGTTAAAGAAGTTAAAAATTGTTCAGGTTTTAAATTTTGATAATTTTTAAAAATAATATTTAAGTCACTGATTGAAAATTTTTCAATAAATAATTTATTATTGTGATTAATTTTAACAATTTCTTTTAAATTTAAAGGACTTTGATTAACAAGTTTTTCTAATTCTATTTGAAGTAAATTTAAATTAATTTCAAAATCATTTTTAGT
>CAMWHH010000109.1 GCA_947174035.1 uncultured Mycoplasma sp.
AAATTTGATTACTTTCAATGTTTTTTACAGTAAATCATTCATAATTATTTGAAACCCTTTGTCCATAATCATTAAATGCAAAAATTAATTTTTTTATTTCATTTTTATTATTAGTTTTAATTTGATTTTCAATCAATGCTCCAGCCATAGAAAGTCTTGTAATCTGTTTGCTAAAAAAAGATTCATCACATCTAATTTTATATAAATATAAATTTTCTATTTCTTGATTAAGTGCATAAAGATTTTTTCTAAAATTTATTATAGCTTCAGAAATAGTTTCAAAAGCATTGATATAACAATCTTCAGGTTCTGAACTTGTACAACTATAAATATTAAAAAAATAATCAAAAAAACTAAATTTATCTTTGCTGTTTATAACTAAGCCTTTTTGAAAAACTTCTTCAGGAGATTTGCAATCAACTCGAAATAAAAATTTTGGAACATTATCATCTAAATTCGAAAAATATTCTGGGTATCAGTTTTGGTTTAATTCATTATTCATTTTTACATCTAAACAAAGTGTTTTTTAATTTCACTAACTCAATTTTTAATTCTAGATTCTGTTAATTCTTCAAAATTATCATTATCTAAAGCTAAGCCCAAAAACATCCCATCAATTACAGATTCAGATTTTGTATATTTATAATCTTTGTCAGAAACATATCCAACAATATTAGCATTTTTTGATTTTAAAATTTTGTGCAGTTTTGCAATTGAATCACAATATGTAAAAGCATAAACTTCACTATCTCCCATTCCAAAAATTGCCACTGTTTTATTTTCGATTTTTAGTTTGCTAAAATCAAAAGCATCTCAGTCATCTTGTAGATCACCAAGTCCTCATGTTGAAGTACCAAAAATTAATTTATCATATTCATTAAGCTTTTCTGCAGTAGTATTGCTAACATTTAAAACATCAATATTTTCTAAATTAAACTCTTTTTGTATGTCAAAAGCTGCTCTTTCTGTATTACCTAAAGTTGAACCATAAACAATTGCTATTTTCATAATATTTTTATTATAAAAAATCTTTTATTATTTTTTAAATTAATCTATTTTATCTTTTTAAATTTAAAAATCAAAGAATTTAAAAGTACACTAATTGAGCTTAATGACATAATAAGTGCTGCTAAAATAGGATTAATAAAACCAAATATTGCTAAAACTATTGAAATAGCATTATAAACAAAAGCTCAAACTAAATTAAATGTTACAAATTTTCTGGTTTGTAAAGTAATTTTAATAGATCGATAAACATTGTAGATATCACCATTTATTAAAATTATTTCACTAATTGATTTTGCTATTTCAGACCCTTGATTCATAACAATTTTTAAATTTGAACTTTCTAAAGCAAGAACATCATTTAATCCATCGCCAACATATGAAACAAAATTACCATCTTTTTTAATTTGTTCAATAATTTGACTTTTTTGTTCAGGGCTAACTTCAAAATAAACACTGTCAAAATTTAATTGTTTATTAAGATAAAAAGCAGTTTTTTTACTATCACCTGTAATAAGAAAAGTTTTTATTTTTAGTTTTTTAAACAATTCAATTGTTTTTTTAGCATTAGGTCTTAATTCATCTCCTAAAACAACAATAGTTTTAACTTTTTTATTTTTTGATAATACTATAAAACTATAAAGTTTATTGTCAGGTAAATTTGTAATTTCTTTACTAATATTTTCTGGTATAAAAAAATTTTTTTCTTTTACATAATGTAAAGAACTTATTGTATAAACATTATTTTTTTCTTTATAAACTATTCCCAATCCTGGTATTTCTTTTAGATTTTTGCTGTTTATTTTTTTAGTTTTGTAATCTTTATTATTTTCTAAAAATCAATTCACATAAGATTTTGCTAGTGGGTGCAATGAAAAAGATTCTAATTCATAGATTAAATTTAAATTATTTTCACCTATAATTTTTTCTAAAATAAAATTTCCTGTAGTTAAAGTTCCTGTTTTATCAAAAGCAACAGCATTAACTAGTTTCATTTTTTCAAAAACATCTATACTATTAAACAGAATAGAATTTTTCATAGCTTTTGAAGAACCAACTGCAATTGCTAGTGGAACTGCTAATCCCAAACTGCAAGGACAAGCAATAATTAATACTGTTATAAAAAGATAAATAGATTTACTAACTTGTTCTAAAGAAACATAACCAGTTGCAGGAAAATAAGGTCCATCTCAAGTGATTAAATAATTCAAATCTAAATTAATATATCATTCGTGAAAAACATTACCTAAAAAGAATTGAATTAAAAAACCTATTATCGAAAATATCAAAACAAAAGGAATAAATATTTTTGAAATTTTATCTGCTAGTTTTTGTTGTTTGGTTTTTTGTGATTGTAATTCTTCAATTTTTTCAATAACTTTATTCAAGTAAGAGTCATTTAATAAATTAGAAACTTTTATTTTTATTGAATCTCCCAAATTTATAGATCCACTTAATAAATGATTATTTTTTACTTTAACAACTGGTTTAGATTCTCCAGTTATAATAGATTCATTAATTAAAGCATTTTTTGATAACAAAAAACCATCTAATGGAATTCTACTTCCTTTAGAAACAAACAGAATTTCATTTACTTTAATTTCTTTGATATCTTTTTTTTCAATTTTTTTATTATTAAAAACATAAACAATTTTGTCTTGAAGATGTTCAAGATTAGATAAATCTTTATTAGCTTGTTTTCTAATTTTATCAGTTATTGAATCACCAATCATTAAAATAGTAATAATAACTGCACCAGATTCGTACATTGTATCTATATTATTTAAACTTGAGTCTTTAATTGTGAATTTAATTATCATTAAAACAAAGCTATAAATAAAACTTATTCCAGTTGATAAAGCAATTAAAGTATTCATTCCTAAATTTCTTCATTTAAAAATTTCTTTATATGCATTAATGTAATATTTTCTTCCAAAAACGAATTGAACAATTATAGAAAAAATAGCCATAATAATTTGAACTGGATAACTATTTATAAAATCCATTACTTGTTTATTTTCTTGACCATGAAATGCAACCATTATAAAAAAAATAACAAGAAGAAATAACCTTAATACACAAGATAAAATC
>CAMWHH010000110.1 GCA_947174035.1 uncultured Mycoplasma sp.
GATATATTAAAAACATTGAAGATAACAATGAAAGATTTTTAAATGAAATTGAAGATAAGAAATATAATATTGAAAATTCAAAATTAAAAAATCTTGAAGAGTTAATAGAATTACAAAATAATGAAATTGAATCACTAATAAGTGAGAAGAATAGTTTTGTAATTGAAGTAGAAAAATATATTTCAAACAAAAAAGATCAATTAACTAATGAAAACATTTTAAAATTAGAAGACTCAATACAAGATGTTGTTGGTGTTTTAAATGCCAAAATTGAAGATTTAGAAGTTGAATTTGGTAGAAAATTACAAGAATTAGATTTATCTTCATATTTTGACTATTTTGATAAAACTCATAATGATTTTATTAATTCAGTTCAATTACAACTTTCAAACAACTATGAAGTAATTAAAAATGAAATTAAAAATGACATTGAAAGCGTTTTAGATTCTGTTAAAGATATTCCATCAAGAATGGATTATTCTCACAAGTTTGATGACAGATTTAATGAAATAGATTCTCAATTTGAACAATTTAGATTTATTTTAAAAAATACAACAGAAAGTATTTTGGACAAAGACTCTAAAACATATAAAGAAGTAAATGATGTTATCAATACATTGAGTAATAAATTTGAAAGTTTAATTTCTGATTTAAAAGATGAAAATATTAAAACTGTTGATCTTTTAAATGAAAAAATTGCAACTTCTCAAGAAGAAGTTAATAGAAAAATAGATTCTTCAGTTGATTTAATTGACGACAAATTTGAAATTTTCTTAAAAGAAATTAAAGAACAAAATAAATATTTTGAAACTACTCAATTTGATACAATTCAATCAATCATTGAAACTAATAAAGTTAACCAAAAAGAAATTTTAGGATACATTAGAAATCTAGAACAAACTAATGCTGAATTTTTAAATGAAATTGAAGCTAGAAGAATAAGTAAAGAAAACTTAAAATTAAAAGAACTTGAAGAACTAATTAGTTTACAAAATCAAGAAATTGAAGAATTACTTGATGAAAAAGAAGAGTTTATAAATGAAGTTGAAACTTTTATGTTGAATAAGAAAAACAAATTAGATTCTGAAAACCTTATTAGACTAGAAGATTCAATCAAAATTACAATGGCAAATTTCAGTGACAAAATAACTGATCTTGAAAGAAGTTTTGATAAAAAGATTGCTGATATTGATTTAAGTTCTGTATCTTCTTTAGTTAGTAGTGAACAAGCTAATTTCTTTGATTCAATCCAAGATTCTTTAACTTACAATTATGAATTGGTAAGAAATGAATTTAAAGATAACTTAAATGAAGTTTTAAACACTATTACTGCATTAAATGAATCTAATGAAAGTAAATTAGGTCAAATTGATAATCAATTAGAAAATTTTAGATCTTTATTAAAAGATGTTACTGAAGGTTTTTTAAATAAGGAAGAAAAACACTATTTACAAATAGATGATATTCTTTCTAATTTAAATGAAGAATTTAAAAAAGTAATTAAATCAATTGAAATTCAAAACAAAAAAACTGGAAATTACATTTCAAATAACATCAAAAACAACAATAGAAAATTATTGAAAAAAATTGATTCAAGTTTATCTGAAATGAATGAAAATTTTAATAATTTAGTAGATGATGTAAAAACAGTTTCTAAAATAATTGAAAATAATCATGTTGACACAATTGAAACTATTTTAGAACTTAACCAAAATAGCAAAAAAGAAATTTTTGAATTTATTAACTTACTTGAAAATTCAAATCAAAAATTAGTAAATGAAGTTTTACAAATTCAAAATAAAAAAGACTCTTTAAAGTTACAAGAACTTGAAGAACTAATTGATATTCAAAATCAAGAACTTGAAGCTTTAATTGATGATAAAAATGATTTTATTAATGAAATTGAAAACTTTGTAAGATTAAACAAATCTAGTTTAAATGAAACTAATGTTTCTAAATTAGAAAGTTCTATTGAAAATTTAATTAATGCTTTTTACAAAAAAATTGATGAATTTGAAACAAGTTTTAATGACAAGTTTGTAAATTTAGATTTAAGTTCTTTAAATAATTCTTTACAAGATAGTCAATCTCAATCATTAAAAGAAATAAAAGAACAATTAGTTTCAAATTACGAAGTTATTAAAAATATTTTAAAATCTGAACTAGATAAAATCATTGAAGATATTCAAAACCATAATATGGTTGAAGAGCAAAATTTTGAAAAAATAAACAATAAATTTAATGAATTTAAAACTGCTTTACAAAATCTGTCTTTAAATGCTGATTATTCATCTTTTGATACAGTTAATAATTTGGCAAATAGTTTGAATACTGAATTTGATGATTTAGTTGGTGGTCTAAAAACAAATAAAAATGATTTAGATCTTCAAGAAAAAGTGCAAAATTCTGCATTATCAAATAAAAAGTTTGACTTATTTATTAATGAATTAGATGAAAAAATTAAATCACTTGAAAAAAATGATTTAGTTGATGATTTTAAGAAATGATGAGTGGATTTTAAAAACAGTGCTACTTTGTTTGCTCAAGGTGATTCTATAAATTTAGTTTTAGAATCTAACAAAATAAACCAAATTGAAATCAATGAATACATTAAAAAGTTAGAAAAACAAAATAGTTATTTAGAAAATGAATTAAAAAAAGAACAAGAAAAATTTTCAATTTTAAAAATTAAAGAAATTGAGAGGCAGAAGGAATTTTCTGGCATCCTTAGGTTCTGTGGCGCTGCGGACAGACGGCAACAATGCTGTCTCCTGCCCATTCTCCCCGTGAAGGTCTTCTCAGCATTCGTCAGGTACTAAGATTCACAGGAGGACTGGCAGTGCTGGCCAGTGGTTAGAGCACTTACCCAGCATGCACAAGGCTCTAGGTTCAATTCTCATTGACACAAAACAACAAAAGTGCAAGCTGGAGCAAAGTATGTATTCTACCTGTGAATACATACTTAAATAAAAGGTCACTAATCTTAAAGCCAAAACCAAGTGTGTAACATTCCCAAGATAATGCAAGACTTGCTCTGTGCTGAGACTTCTAATACCACAAAGAAACCGAC
>CAMWHH010000111.1 GCA_947174035.1 uncultured Mycoplasma sp.
CAACTGCTTGTTGCATTTGTGCAACCATTGCTATCATTTGGTTGATTGGTTGAATAAAGTTTCTAGTAGCCAAAACCATTGATGTTAATAAAGATAACTTTGTTACTATTTCAGATCTTTCTGGTGACACAGCCATTAAAAGATTTGTTAATCTATCAGAAACTTCTGGATATAAAGTTACTGAAGCATCAGCACCATAAAAACTTATATTCAATGCCGCAAAAGTTGCTCCAATTCCATATAATAAAGCAACAACAAAGTTCATTAAAAAATTTAATCAAGGAATTAATAAACCTGATATACCTTGTGAAGTTTCACCACTTTTTACTAGTTTGTTATTAATCTTTTCAAAAGAACCTTGAACATTTTTTTGTTGACTAAATAAATTGATAATATTTTGGCCTGAAATTGTTTCTTCAATATATCCATTCATTTTACCTAGTTCTCTTTGTTGTCTCATAAAAGCTGGACCACTTTTTCTGATTAATATTGATATTAAAGACAACAAGACACATAAAATTACCATAACAATAAGAGCAAGAACAGGACTGATAATAAACATTAATATTAGCATTCCTAGCATTGTTGTCAACCCATACAATGTTTGAGTAAAGTTTTGAGAAATAAATTGTACTAAATTATAAACATCATTTGTTAAAACACTCATGATATCTCCACTTTCATGAGTATCAAAGTATTTAACAGAAAGGATTTGAACTTTATTGAATAAATCCATTCTCATTTTGTATCCAATACCTTGTGACAATTTAATAACTACTAAATTCATAATTCATTGAAAAAATGAATTTAAAAAATATGAAAGAAGCATTAATGCTGAAAAAATTAAGTATGTATCTAAAGTAAGTGTAACTTCGCTACTTCCACTAGCAACTAATGTTGAGAAATAAGTTTGCAAATCACCCATTCCTATAATTACTATGATATTAAAAGTAGTAGAAACCAAAGAAAGTAAAAATGCTATTAAAATTGTTAATCTATAAAAACTTAAGTATTTGATAAAAATTTTAAAAGCTAATTTAAAATCCAATCTATCTTCTGAATTATTTTTTTGGTGATGTGAAGAAGATACAATCATTTTTTTATTATTAGATTTCATCAACATATTTATCCCTCCACTCCAATAGCTTGTGAATCAGCTATTTCTTTATATAAAGAACACTTTTTAATTAATTCTTCATGTTTTCCGTATCCAACCATTTTTCCTTGGTCTAAAACAATAATTTTGTCAGCTTTTGAAATTGCTGCTATTCTTTGACCAACTAAAAAAACTGTAGATTTTTTAAAAGATCTAATATTTTCTTGAACTTTTGCTTCAGTTATCATATCCAAAGCACTAGTAGAATCATCTAAAATTAAAATTTTAGGTTTTCTAATTAAAGCTCTTGCAATTGAAAGTCTTTGTTTTTGACCTCCTGAAAAGTTACCTCCACGTTGTTCAACAACTGCATCAAATTCACCGTCTTTATTTTTAATAAATTCATAGGCTTCAGCTTTTTTTGCTGCTTCTATCAATTCTTCTTCTGATGCATCATTTTTTCCAAACAACAAATTACTTTTAATTGTTCCAGAAAATAAAATACTTTTTTGTGGTGAGTATCCAACTGATTGTCTCAATGAGTTATAGTTAATATCTTTAATATTCAATCCAGATATTAAAATTTCACCACTATCAACATCATAATTTCTTGTTATTAATCCAACTAGTGTTGATTTACCACTTCCTGTAGGACCAATAATACCAATCATTTCACCAGGTTTTGCAGTAAATGAAATATTTTCTAAAACATTAAGTGCTTCTTTACTATTTGTGTATTTAAAAGAAACATTTTTAAATTCAACAGAAGAGTCTTCAATAACATTATTAGAAGTATTTCTTGGAATAGATCTTTGAGTATTGAAAACTTCTAAAATACGATTTGAACATGCTTTAGTTTGTGCTAAGTTAACAATAGCAATAATTGATAAAATCATTCCCATTGAAATTAAAGAAACCATTTGAATAAAAGATAATACTGTTCCTTCAGTTTGACCAGCACCAGACCCTTCCATCATAACAGCAGATACCATTAATAAAGCAACTATTGAAATTTGTACAAAAAATTGAATTAGTGGCATTAATGACATTCCAATTTGTTGTCCTCTTGTAGAAACATATCTTAAAGATTTGTTTTGCTTATCAAAAACTTCAATTTGCTCTTGTTGCAAATTAAAGGCTTTCACAACTTTTATACCCAAAATGTTTTCACGCATTACTGCATTTGTTTTATCTGTTTCTTTTTGTTGTTTTCCAAAAAATGGAATTGAAAATGTTATTAGAACTGACATAATAAGCATTAAAACAAACAGACATCCAATAATTATAAATGCAAGTCATCATAGTGATTGATTATCAAATTCTGCATTTGATTGAAGTTGTGAACTATAAATAAAAGACGCAATAATCCCACCAATAAAAATTAATGTACTTCTCATTAACATTCTTAAAACTAAAACTAGTGTATTTTGATAAAAAGTAACATCATTTGTAATTCTAGTAATTAAAGAAGCCGTAGTTAATTTGTCAAGTTCAGCACCAGTTAAATTTTGGACTTTATTAAACAATTCAAATCTAATATTTCCACCTACTCTAACTGCTAAACGTGCGGAAACAAATGTTATTGCACTACCAATGATAAAACTAGCTACAGCCAAACCAATCATTCCACCTGCAAAAGTTCAAATTTGTCCTAAATCAGTGGTACTTATACTATTTGAAAGTTCAGTAAGTAAGAATGGTTGTGATATATCACAAGCAACTTGACAAATACTTAAAAAAAGACAAAAGAATGCTAAATATACATCTTTTCTTTTCATGTATTTTAATAATTTGAGCATAATACATTTCCTTTCTTTTTTATATAACCAGTTTTTATAAAAACATAAATCATATCCCATAAAAATTTTTGATTTTATATCAGAAATTTTTAAAATATATGATTTTTTATTTTTAAAAAATATTTAGATTTAAAGTTTTTTTAAATCATAAATTAATTCAGTATTTAT
>CAMWHH010000112.1 GCA_947174035.1 uncultured Mycoplasma sp.
ACTAAAAAACTTTGTGAAAATTGTAGAATTTTTACAAAGGAATAAAAAATGCTTAAGTTTTTAAAAGATATAAGAATTGAACTAGATAAACAAATTTATGAGGATGAATATTGATCAAGTAAAAAAATGTCAAAATTAGATGGATACTTATCAAATTCAGATTTTTATCAACTATATACAAATATTATTTTGTTAAAAGAAATAATTAATAATAGCAAAATAGAAAATGTTCATACAACTTATTATGATTTAATAAGTTTTTATCCAAACAAAAACAATGTATCAGATGATACATTAAAAACATTTTATAACATTGAAGCACTAAATATAGGAAAAAAATATATTAGCGAAAATAAATATATTGATAAAAAAATATTAATAGAAATTCAAAAAATTATTAGAAATACAAATGAAGAGATTAGAAAGACTGTAGGAACAGTTATAAAAAGTCATGGTAACAAAATTATTTATGAGCCACCACAAGGGTTTTCTACAATTTTAGATTATTTAGATGATTTAGAAAAATTTATTAATGAAGAAAATTATCCAAGTAATTTTCAAAATCTTAAACCACTTTCAAAATTAGCTATCATTCACTACCAATTTGAGTCAATTCACCCTTTTAATGATGGCAATGGTAGAACTGGAAGAATTCTAAATATTTTGTATTTAATGTTAAAAAATGAAATTGATAATCCAATCATGTCATTAAGTTTTTATATTTTTAAAAATAAGAATGATTATTATTCATTGCTAAATAAAACTAACCAAGATAGCAAATATCTTAATGATTTTATTAAATTTATTCTTAAAGGAATTTCTGAATCATCTGAAGAAGGAATAAAAATAATAGATGATTTAAAATCCATTTTTAATGGAATCTATAAAAAGTTAAATAACACTAAAATTACAAAAAACCAATTACTTGATTTATATAATTGTTTATCTTTTAGTTTTGAACAATTTAAAACTACTTTAAATATTTCTGAAAATACTGCTAGAAAATATTTAAAACAATTAATTGAAAACAATCAATTAAAAATAATAAATAAAAATTCAAAACACAAAAAGTATATCTTTACAGATTTACTAAAATACATTAATAGTTTGAATTAAAACATAAAAAATCTTTAACAACTTGAATAGTTTTTACCTAATTAAGATAAGGGAAATTTTATGAAAAAAATAATTATGTCAATAAAGCCTGAATATGTAAAAGACATATTAAAAGGAACTAAAAAATATGAGTATCGTACAAAAATCCCAAAAGAAAAGATAAATAAAATAATTATATACTGTACATCACCTGTAAAAAAAGTAATAGCTGAAGTTGATATTTTAGATACTTTATCATTAAACCCAAAAATCCTTTGAGAAAAAACAAAAAAATTTTCAGGAATTGATAAAATGTTTTTTAATAATTATTTTAAAAACAGAAAAATAGGACATGCATACAAACTAGGAAAATTTGTAAAATACAAAGAAGAAAAAACGCTTAATGATTTTGGTATAAATTATCCACCACAATCTTTTTGTTACATAGAATAACACCAAAAATAACTAAACCTGAAATGCAATAAAATGATAAATGTAAAATAAATGATTAAAAAAAGTAAGTATTATAAAGAAATTAATTTTTTTGTTATACAATATTCACTAAACTTTATTTTTTAAGAAAAAGAGGATTATATATATGAAAAAGAAAAGTTTATATAAATTAGTTTTAACAGGAGGTTTACTAACCGCTGCTGTTGCAGCTGTTACAATACCTGCTGTTACTATAAATGCTACTAGTCAAAGTCAAACAGATGAAATTAAAGATTCATCTATTAATGATAATATTAGTTCTAGTGTTAATAATAATTCTGGTAGTGATAATGTTAATTCTAATGTTAGTAACTCAGCACAAGAATCAAGTTCTAGTTTAGAAGTAAAAAACACAAAACCAGAAGCAGATGCGCCAAGCTCAGCAAATACTAATGTTCAACCAGCAAAATTAGATTTTGCACCTCAGTATATTGGAACTGACACATCTAAATGAATTTTAACTGTTCCAGAAAATATGAAATATTCTCAAACAATATCTTATGATGTTGTAGAAAACACTAATCAATTAAATTCATACTTATTAAATTATTTTAATACTGACTACATAAGTGCAAACGGTTTAGAACATTTAAGTGTAAATCTTGTAAAAGATTCTGCATCATATGAAAATGCTACATTCAAAGTATGACTAACTCCTGAAACTAACTGACATTGAAATGATGGGACAACAGGTAGTAGAATTACAGAAGTTTCTTTACCAAACTTATTAAAAAGAGCAAAAGATGCTGTTTATGTTTCAAGTGGTGATAGTTATAAACCTGTTATTAGTATTGAACAAGTATGAAACAACAAAACTTTTGATCAATACTTAAATAGCAATTTTAAAACTGATCAATTAAATAAATGAGGGTCTTATAAAAATGTTTCTGTTACATATGTTAAAGGTTCAGCTAATTATGACAACAACCAATTTAAAGTTTCAATTACTCCTTTAAAAGGTCACTCATTTGCAAATGGTAGTTCAACTGCAGTTGAAACAGTAATTTCAGCAAACCTTAATAAAGATTTTGATAATTATTATTGAATATATTACAGCTGAGTTGGTGATGTTGGAAGTAATTTCACTAACATACCTTATATAGTAATTGATAGCAATTCAAACAGTTATGTAACTTATAGAGTATTTAATTGACAATTCGCTCCATCAGTAGTTGCAAATCTGTCATCTTGAAAAACTTATTGAAGTGCTTCAACAGATGGTGGTAAAACTTGAGGTGTAGTAGGACAAGGAAGCACTGTTACAGTTAACAAAAGTTTAATTCCTCAATCTGGTTTATGATTAAGATATGAAATCATAGTTGAAGAAACTCCAGTTTATATTTATGGTCCTCCAGTAATTTCAGCTAAAATTCTTTACAAATCTAATGCAATTAAAGTTTTAGACTAATTAAAAATAAAAAATTAAGTAAAAATGAAGTGCAA
>CAMWHH010000113.1 GCA_947174035.1 uncultured Mycoplasma sp.
TAATTGAAGTAAAAAAAAGTAAATTTTTGTTCTAACTAGTGATTTTTTTTATACTATTAAAATATTAACAGTAAATAAAAAAAGGAAAAGAAAATGAAAAAACTAAAATGATTAAAAGGATTAGCTTTGTCATCCTTTGTAGGATTGACAGCTGTTAGTTTAGTTGCTTGTGGACCTACAAATAGTGGTCAAGGGGGGGCAACTCACTCTTTTACAAGTAGTCCAACAAATTATATAGAAGCAAATAACAGTCCATTGAATGCATCTTTTAATAATTCACCTATTTCAACATATGCACAAAGTGTACTTTATGGTTTAACTGCATACCAAACAACTGGGCAGTTTGTACTTGATGGTCAAACAGGTACTTTTAAAGAAACAACAAATGACACATTAATACTAGAAGGTGCAAGTGCAGTAATAGTATTTAAAGATGAAACTGTAATGAAAGATGTTGATAATAAATTGGATAGCAATTTATTAACTGAAACTGGAATATCAAAAAATGAAATTTTAGCAAAATTACAAGACATTAAAACAAGTGTAGATAAATCTACATCATCAGAAGGTGGTGGAACACAACAAGAAACAAAAGCTGATGATACTACTACTAGTAAATGAACTGAAGGAACAGATTACTGGGTTTTTACTAGGGATAAAGGTGGAATTCAATTTCAAAAAGGAATTGACCAAGATCCAGATGCTAACATTTCACAATACTATAATGATGCAGTTAGTTATGGAAAAACTTACCAATTTATTATTGATACTGATAATAAATGAGTTGACTCAAATGGTGCACAAAAACAAAATCTTTCAAGTAAAGATTTTGAAAGAGGACTTGAAGCTTATACTTTAGGTGCTAGAATTGGATATAACAGAAACTCATATTTTTTAGATTTAATTGGATTATCTAATGAAAGTTTAGGTAAAACTGTAGGTTATAAAGGTAGTGGTGATAATTATGTTATGCCTGAAAATCCTAACTATGATATTTCTAATTTTGCAAATAAAAATGATGCAGTATACACAATGTATATTGATGAAGAATATCCGTATGCATTAGATTTAATTTCAAAAGAATATTTTGGTGCTTTGCCAAACACAAATAACAAAGTTAAAAATATTAGTTTGAAATCAAATAAAATAGCACTTAAAAATGGCCAAATTGATGAAGGTGCTACTAGCTGAAATGATATTTTCGGTTCAGGTGGTTTACAAAAATTTACAGAAGATACTTGATATGCTGGTGCATACTACATTTCAGCTTTTACATCTACACAAATTATTTTTAACCTTAACCATGCTTATATGGACACAGTTGGTAAAAATTTATTAAGTTATGTTGATGGAAAAATTCAAGGAACAAATAACCAAAATACAGACAACAGAATGAAACAAGTTGTAATTAATTATGGTAGTGGTACTGCTGATACTTATTTTGAAAATTTCAAATCTGGACAAATTGACTACTTATCTTCTGTTCCAGAAGCTAAAAGAAGTGAAGCAAATAGTTTAAGAGATTCTATTGTTCCAATAAAAGTTGTGCAAGCTACACAATCTAATTACATTGCTTATACTCCAAATCCATATGTTGTTAGTGTGGTAGAAAAAAATAATGGTGAAAAGAGTCTTGAAGTAAAAGAAAATGAATATTTAGCTGGCATGGCACAATTCATTTATGAATGAGATAGCAAAGAAGCAACTACTATTAGAGCAGGAATAGCAGGATTAGTTAATTATTATCAATTAGCAAGTTTTGTTTATTCATCTAAAGACTTTCAATTAAGTGCTACACCATATGGTGCTTTTAAAAATTACTATGAAAGTGTTTCAAATAACAAGACTTATGGTGCTTTACCAAGACCTTATAGCGATTATACAGAAACTACTAATAATGAACTTGGTGAATTCAAAATTCCTTACTATAGTTACAATTCAGATAGTAGTAGTGTTAATATTGAAGAATTAACTATAAATAAAACTACTTTTCAAGATGCAGTTAAGCATTATAGTGACAAAAATACATCAAAAAAATTAAATTTTGCCATTAAATTTGGAGAAGGTTCTTGAAGTACAAATTATAGTAATTACTTATTAGATTTAGAAAAAACTATTGAAAATTTAAGCCCAAATATTGATGTTGTTTTAATCAATAGAGATACTCAAACTCCTTCAAGTACTCAATGATTTAATAGTCAATCTTCACCTTTAGGATTTAGTTACTGATCACCTGATTATAATGGGGTTGGAACTTGAATTGAAGCTGATACAACTATACAAAGTACAACAGTAACAACTGCAGATAGTAGCGGAAAAGAAACTACAACAAAATATGAAGGTGTACCTGGAACTAATGCACACAACTCTTTCCATACTTTCTTATCAAGCATGGTTTATGCAGTTAAATTAATGAATTATACTTGAAATGATACTAGCAAAAAATATGAAGCTGCTAGTACAACTCAAAGTTCTACTAGTGATCCATATACAACTGATACTAAAATTCAAAAGGCTTTTAGTAATGATACTTTAAGTTCTTTGGGTATTGAGACAACAGATTCTTCATTTAACAGTAAAACTACTCCAGGAGAAAGATATGGAACAATTGCAATTGAATTATTAAATTTATTAATTGAAAAAGGTGTTTTTGATCAAACTGCTTTAACTAAATATATTAATGATCCAACTCAATTGAAATATCCAACTAATAAGCCAACAGATCCTAAAACTCTTTGATTAGGTGGAGATGTGATAAAAGCATCTGATAAAGATGGTGTTGATCAATCAGCAAACTTTTCAAAATACTTAGGTATATTTGCAGGTCAATCAGTTGCAAAAGCATTGTGAGCTAATACAGTTTTAGACAGTGATTATAGTTTTATTCCAAGACCAGAAGCTGGTTTAAAAGAACAAATCATAACATTAGTTAATCCTAATTATGTAGCAAGAAGTGGAACTCAATCAGTTAACTGAAGAGACTTTGGTATAAAAA
>CAMWHH010000114.1 GCA_947174035.1 uncultured Mycoplasma sp.
AATGTATATTATTCCTGATGTTAACGAAACTATTGATGAAATTATCACAAATAAGTTTTGCACAAAATAATATGAAACATTATTTGTTTGATAATAACCTTTAAAATTAAAGGCAAAGAAAATAACAACAATTGAAATAACTTGTAAAACAAACTTTATTTTTCCAAAAAAATTTGCTGGTACAACTATTCCATTTTTTGAAGAAAAAGATCTGTAACCATCAATAACAAAATCCCTAAAAATCATAATTAAAACAAAATAGAAAGGGATGAATCCTAAAATTGCTAAACTTATATAAACTAAATTGGTTAAAACCTTATCACTTATTGAATCCCAAATTTTTCCAAAATCACTAATTCAGTGATATTTTCTTGCTAAAAAGCCATCTAAAAAATCTGTGAAACAAGCAATTATAAATAAAATTCCTGCCAACAAAAAAGTTATGCTAACACTTGTATTTAAATTAAGTGCAGTAAAAGAATAAACTTCACTAGATTCAACAAACATTAAAATAACAATAATTATTGTTAGAAAAATTCTTGAAATTGACAAAATGTTTGGAAGCAAATGAAGTTTATTTTTTAAGTTCATAATTTACCTATAAAAAATTTTAGAAATCTAGTGAACCATAAGCTCTTGGGAAAGGAATTACATCTTTAACATTTTCACTATCTGTTATATACATTAAAAATCTTTCAAATCCTAATCCAAAACCAGCTGATTTATAATATCCATATTTTCTTAAATCTAAGTATCATTGGATATCTTTTGTATTCATACGTAATTTATCACATTTTTTTAATAATTTATTGAAATCATTTTCTCTTTCACTTCCACCAACAATTTCTCCAATTCCTGGTACAAGTAAATCACATGCTGCAACAGTTGTTCCATCACCGTTCATTTTCATATAAAATGCTTTTATATCTGCTGGATAGTCATAAATAAATAAAGGTTTATTAAACACTTTTTCACATAAATATTTTTCATGTTCACTGTTTAGATCCATACCAAAGAAAATACTATTATTTTCAAACTTAACCTTGTTATTTGCAATATCAGTTTTTAAAATAGCAATTGCTTTTTTATAAGTTATTTTCTCAAATGGTTCTTGAAGAACACTTAATAATTTTTCAGATAAAGTGTTGTTTGATAATTTATTTAAAAAACTCATTTCATCTTTACAATTTTTTAAAGTAAAACGAATTAAATATTTGATAAATTCTTCAATTAAAAACATTAATTGTTCTAAATTACAAAAAGCAACTTCTGGTTCTATCATTCAAAATTCTGAGATATGTCTATTAGTATTTGATTTTTCAGCACGGAATGTTGGACCAAAAGTATAAACTCTTTTGTATGCTAATGCATAAGCTTCAGCATGCATTTGTCCAGAAACTGTTAAATTTGCACTTCTATTAAAGAAATTTTTTACTGACTTGGAATCAACTACAAAATTTTCTCCTGCACCTTCTGCATCATTAGAAGTTATTATTGGAGAACTTAGTCAAACAAAATTATTTTGGTGAAAGAAATTATGAACTGCAAAAGCTAATTCACTTCTTAATCTCATAATTGTTCCATACTTATTAGTTCTTTCTCTAAGATGAGCAATTGATCTTAAAAATTCATTCCCATGTTCTTTCTTTTGAAGAGGATAATCTTCATCAGCTTGTTTTAGCAAAATAAAATTAGTAACTTTTATTTCAAAGTTTTGTCCTGGTTGTTTAGATTCAACTACTTCACCTTCAACTAAAATAGCACTTCCAGTTCTAGTTATTTTAGCTTCTTCAAAGTTTGTGGTTTCTCCATTTTTATAAACTAATTGAACTGAGTGAATGCTGCTTCCATCAGTGAAAGAAATGAAACCAATTGAACCATTATCTCTATTAGATCTAACTCATCCCATTAATTTAACGCTTTTAAAAAGTTGAAAATCTTTAAATATATCTCTAACTGCTACTGTTTCCATAAAACCGTATTCCTTAAAATTGTTTTGATTGATTTTTTTATTTTAATATTTACTTATGTATATAAATATAATGATATACAAAGATATCAGAAATTATTAAACAAAAATATATAAAAAATCATTAGATATTATATAATGTAATCTGTAGTTTTTTATTACTAATTAAAATTAAGGAAACAAATAGGAATTAAAAAATGGCAAAAGTAGACCAAATAACAAAGAAAAAAGCAATGACTGGAAACACGCGTTCTCATGCAATGAACCACAGTCGTAGAACATGAGACTTAAATTTACAAAAAGTTAAAATTTATGATAAAGATAACAAAATTGTAGAAGTTAAAGTTTCAGCTAGAACTTTAAGAACTTTGAAGAAAAATAATAAAGTTGTTAAAATGGACTATACAAAACCTGCAAAGGTGTATGGTAATAGTAAATAAATCAAAAAAGTTTACCTTAATTTTTTCAAATAAAAAATAAGCATTTAAAGCTTATTTTTTATTTTTTTGTTTTTTTACTTTTTTAAAAACAAAAATTGATCAATAAATAATTCATCAAACAATTCCTGCTAACAGCAAACACAAACCAGCAATGAAACTAACATTTTCTGGAGTTGCATCATAATAATAATTTTTTGTTATAGTAGAACTAAACTTTAAAGACTGACTGTAAAAATCATTTTCTTTGTCTTTTAAAGAATTAACTTTTTGTTTAAAAGAATTTAAAGAAACATAAAATTCAGAATTATTAGAATTAATATTATTTTGAATTTCATTATTTATATTTTCATTAAAAATAATTGAATTAGGGTTTTCTTTATTTTTTAAAAAACTTAAAAAATCTTTTAAAGTATTTTGGGTTTTTTCTGTAATTTCATTCAATGATAAATAGTATGTATTATCAGAAGAATTTTTATATTTTAAATTAATTAGATTTTCTAAATCTTCTTTAATCAAATCTTTGTTATTTGATTGATTATATGCATGATAAAAAC
>CAMWHH010000115.1 GCA_947174035.1 uncultured Mycoplasma sp.
ATTTTAGATAGTAAATTATTAATACATCAAAAAACAAAAACCAAATAATTTGGTTTTTGTTTTTTGATATCTAATTAAATTTAGATTTAAATATCAGTATATTTGCTAATTCTAAATAGTGCAATAGAGTTTTTATCAGCAGAATATTTTGTTGTGTAAAAACAACCTCAATTAGATCCGTAAAGAACAACTCTTAAATAGTCATTGTAAAAATAAGATCTTATATTTCTTAAAGACAAATCATCATATACTTCTTTTCATTTTTGATTTTGGAAATATCATCTAAATCTAGCATCATCTGTTGGTTTTAAATCTGATTTTCTTCATGCAATTCAATTTCAGTCATAAAGACCTCTTTTATTAAATAAAGCATAAATGTTTCTTTTCGTTTTATCTTTCATATCAATATATACAATTTTACAGGTCTTTAAATCATAGAAGAATAAATCATATAATTGTTTTGATTGTTTAGATCTATTTGTTTCAGGGATAGGTACATAATTTATGTTTTCATAAAATCATGATAAACCTAAATCAACAAGTTTTGTTTTTGAATCTTGTGGTAATAAAATACAAGATTCAGTTTTGTTTTGAGCTACTACTAAATATAAATCTTCAAAATTTTCACTTTTTTCATTGATAGGCATTAATCAAATTAGATTTGTTTTTACATCTCTTTTTAAACAGAAATCTGAAAGTTCTATGTTTCTAATTAAAAACAAACATTCTTCATTATCAATTTTAACTGGTTCTAATTTTCACTTTTGAAAAGGATTGTTAGTACTAGCAACGGTGTAATTTAAAGTATAAAATGCTTGAATTCTACCAATCATTTTTGGTGTTAAAGCTCATGAAAATTCAAAATTATCATTTGTTCAACTAATACATTGAAAAGAATCATAAATAAAATTTGGTGCTGTTTGTGAATCTTTTAAATCTACCAGTATTGGAAAACAATTTTTAGTTTCATCAGATGTTGATAAAATAAAATCTTTTTTTGAACTACTACCTTTTAAATAAATTTTGACTGAATAAGCCTTACTAAAATCTACTGGTTCATAAGGTTTTGTTGAATCCAAATTTTCAATTACTTTTTTAGTATCATAATAACATTTTAATTTATCACTTGATTTAGATGATCTTTTACTACGATGTGGTGATTCAGGATTTAATGAACAAGCAAATCCTAATGATGAAGAAACTCCTCCAGATGCATCAGATTCTACAAGTTGACTTGGAATACTTACAGTAGATGGAGTTACTAATGTTGCTCCTTCAGTATAAGGTAAATCATTTGCATAAGTATCTGCTTCTACATAATGAGTATTAAGCATTTCTGGTTCGTTAATTCTTGGTGTGTAATATACTGTTCTTCCTGGGTGTCTAATGTGTGTTGGAAGAATGGATACTGAATCAATTCTTCAAGCAGCTCTAATTCTTTCTCTTGGAATAGGACCTACATTAAATCATTCTCTTTGATAAGCAAATTCTCTAAAGATAGCATCTACTGCATCAACTGCTGTTTGCAAATCACCTTCTTCAAATTCTATTTGTCCTGTACTTATTCTTTGGTGATAGAAACTTGCAGTTCTTTCAGCACTATAAACATTTTCATCAGCTCTTATTTCATAAAGATAATATTCAAGTGGATCTTCTGGTTCATTTAACATTCCTCCAAAAAATCTCAAACTAGAATCTGGTGAATCTGAACCTGATATTATTCCTCGTTCTTCTGTCTTCTGGAATTTCATCTCCTAATGAATATCCTAAAATGTGTTGGAAAAAATTTCTGTTATTTCCTCATGGTGTAAAACCATGTTCAAATATTTCGCTTGGTTCTCTAAAGTCAATTCTATAAATTAAACCTGGACAACCTTGAGCATTTCTTCTTGGGTGTGATATAGGCATAAAAATCAACCTCCTTTTTTTCTTTTATCACACCTTCATAGTACTACTAAGTCAAACACTGTCAATAGTTCAAAGAAAAAATATTTAATTTTTTATATAGATAGATTGTCTTTACAAAGACAATCTATGTAATTTATATTTTTTATAAATAAATACTTTAAATTTAAATCATTAAGTATTAAAATCAATTTGTTGAAATAGTAATTTAATAGAAAAATAGGCAAACAAAAATGAAAAAAGTAGGTAAATTTGAAAAAGTTAGTTTTAAACAGTTCAATGAATCAGTTAATAATTGTAATGAAAAAATGTATGATCAAATAAAATTACCTAAAAGAGCAACAATTCAAAGTGCTGGTTATGATTTTTTTGCTCCATTTGATATAACTATAAATCCAAAGCAAACTATAAAAATACCAACAGGTATTAGAGTAAAAATGCTTTCTGATTATGTTTTGTTAATTTTTCCAAGAAGCAGTTTGGGATTTAAATTCAGATTACAGCTTGATAACACTGTTGGTGTTGTTGATTCTGATTACTATTATTCTGATAATGAAGGTCATATATTTATAAAACTAACTAATGACAATAATGAAAATAAAATTTTAAACATTAAACAAGGTGAAGCCTTTGCACAAGGAATTTTTTTAAACTTTGGAATAACTGAAGATGATGAAGTTAGTGAAACTAGAAATGGTGGTTTTGGAAGTACTAATAAGAAAGTTTAAAATTTTAAAAAAATTTATTTTCTAAAATTTTGTCTATTATTTCAAAAGTTTTTAGTTCTTTAGTTCTTTTATTTTTTATAAATATTAAAGTCTCTTTTAATTTTTCTTTTCCTTCGCTTTTTGATTTTGCTTTTTCATACAATAAATCCTGTCTCTATACACATATGACGCGGCCGACGATATGCAGTGGGTAGATGTCGGTGGTGGGCGGATCATTAAAAAAAAGAGGGGGGGGGGGGGCGGGGGGGGGGGGGGG
>CAMWHH010000116.1 GCA_947174035.1 uncultured Mycoplasma sp.
TTCATTATCTTTTTTATCAAGAATTAAATTTTCATTTTTAACTTGAGCTAAATTAATTTCAGATGGTGGTTGAATGAATTTTTCATTAATATTATCTTTTTTCATTATTATTGCTTTCTATTAAGAATATTGTGCATTTTTACTAACAGTAATACTACCGTTTGGAGTTAAACCACCTCAAAATTCTGTTGTAGAATTACTCATAGGAGCTGTAGGAACTGCCCAAGCACCTGTTGTATATTCTCCATCTTCTAATAAAACACGATAATTGTTATCGTAAATTTTGTAGTCAGTTAATAATCAATATTCTCTTCCGTTTGTGTTTGTGTATGATAAGAAAGTGTTTGCTAAACGATTTTGACCACCAGTCATTCCTAAAGGATTTAAATTACTTCAAGATTTGATATCTGGTGAAATTTTGTTTCCTTCACTTGAAGTTGTATCTAATCCAATTGGTTGGAATGGACTTGTTGTACTTCCTGTATATCATACAAATTCTTCTAAAGTATAGTTAGTGATATAACTATCATCTACATCAACACCAAGTGCATTTAAAAATGATTTAGCTTTAACTAAGTTAGCATTTCCACTTGGGTGTAAATTATCACTTGCTAAAAATAATTGATCTTTTTTAGTGTAAGTTCAATTAGTTTCAATATTGTTTAATTCATCATAAATAGATTGATTATAAATTACATAATCTTTAAATTCACTTTCACCATTAGCTGGTGCAAATGTTTCTTGTAGTTTTGGATTGTAAGTTGTAGGAATATTTCTTCTTGCACTAACATCTGTTGGATTAATTCCATTAATTACAACAACCACTTCTGGATTAGCTTTAATTGCTGCTTGGATTATAGTTTTCATATTATTAACATATTGTTCTGGTGTTACATATGTTACTTGCCCATTTTTCAAGTTTGTTGTTACTACACCATCAGTAATTCCTAATCCGATTGAAATAACATCTGGTTTGTATTTGAATATATCTGCTTGAAGTAAATATGGGTCAATTTGTCTGTTTGTAAAATTACCACTCTGTGCAGCATTAACAAAAATATCATCATATCTTTTTCAATCATTCATTACACTTTTTTGAACAGATTCTGGATATGTATCAAATCCTTGGTTGTGCAATGCACCATGATCAATACTATCACCAATAAAAGTTCAAACTAAAGGTTTAGATTTATCATTGAATCTTTTCATAAATCTTGATTTTGCATCATTTGAGTCAGTACTTGCATCTGCTTTTAAATTAGCATTATTTTGAATTATAGTGTTTGATGTATCTAAATTACCTTCAACAATATCGAATGCATTTCCATCAGCATCAAAAACAGTTAGTACAAAATCATTGCTTAAACCTGCTGGAGCAGTTGCATATAAATCATTTGTATAAACATTAATGTTATCAATTGTTATTTTTTCATCTTGAACTATTGCAGAATCTTTTACAATAACTTTACCGCTGTTTGTCCCAAGCTTTGTATATTCAAACATTCAATTAACTTGATCACCGTTTTTCACCCCCCCCTCTTTAAAAGAAATTAAAAGGGTTGCAATATTATTTGCAATGTTTACATTGTCAATATTGATTTTCAAATTGTTTTTGCTTTTCAAAGTACTTCATTGAACTGGTTTTGCATTTAAATGTGTTTTAGAATAATCAGTTCAATTTGCTGGAACTCATTCAGCATTTGTCACTGTATTTCAAGGCTTCATAGTTTTTAAAATGCTTTTAGCAACTTCATTACTACCAATTCTAGTCAATGTAAAATCAGGGTTTACATATTCATAAGAATATTGGTATTGTAAGTTAGTAAATAAATCTTCATTATCAACAAGTAATACTCTTGGGATTTGTTGATCTGTTAATTCAGATAGAATTCGGTTTGCTCTTTTGTTTAATTTAGAGATATTATCATTATATTTTGCAATCTTTTCATCATTATTTGGATTAGGAATTTTTCAATGCTTCATAAAGATTAAATTTGATGTATTGTTTCTTAATTGCAACACATTATTTACAAAAATTCTTAAATCATTTTCAAATTGATCTAATGACTTGTTAATATCTTCTACTTCTGCATATTCAGTACCAATAATCATTACAACATTTTTTGGACTTAAATTTTTAACTCTAAAATCATAGTTATCGTTAATATCTTTTAATGTTTGATATGGTTTTGCAATATTAATACAGAATCTTCCTAATGATGTATAAGCAGCTGATGGATTATTCCCACCTTGTGAAGCCATTGTTCATCGAACATTTTCTTCATACATTCCAACTACATTTCTAAAGTTTTTGTTGACATCTCAATTTGGGAAAAAATCTTTTCCACCAGCAAATAAATATGTATTTTCAATAGCATCTTGGAATTTTTTATTATCACCAGGTAGAAGTGAAATTCTATCAGCATTATCTGCATATGCAAATGCTGAATCTGCTACTGCTGATCCTAAATTTTGTGGAATTTGATATCTTAGTGTCTCATATTCATCAGCATGTTGATTTCTATAATTTGTAAAAAATGCTGTTGATGCAATAAATGGTGCAGCTATAGCAACACCTGTGATAGCAAAAAATGATGAAAAAAATCCAATTCACTTTCATAATTTCTTTGATTTCATATTTCCTCTTTTATAGTTTGTTTATGTTATTTCTTTAAATAAATTATCAAGATAAGAGAATTACTAATATACTTTTACTTTTTTTCTGACTTAAATAATAAATTTTATTTTATAAAAATATCAGTACCAGGTGTGGACACCTCACTTCCAGTTGTTGCTCGGAAATACTGGAGAACCCCACCTCAACCAAACAATATAGGTTATTGCCACTGCTCTTGAT
>CAMWHH010000117.1 GCA_947174035.1 uncultured Mycoplasma sp.
CCCCCCCCTCCCCCCCCCCCCCCCTTTTTTTTTTTCAAGCAGATTCCGGCATACGAGATTCATGACCGTCTCGTGGGCTCGGAGATTTTTATAAGAGACACAGTTATTGATTTTTTGAACTTTTTTAGCAAAAAAAAAAAAAAAAGTAAAATTTTTTTTGAAGGAGAAAAAAATAAAAAATGAGCAATTTTGATAGTCAAAACAATGACAGTTTTAGTTCAGAAAACATGAATTCTAGTAATTTGGAAGTAAATAGCGAAAATAACAAACAAGATGAACAACTTATTTGTTTATTCAAAGGAAAAAGAAGAGGCGGAAGGGGAGCACACAGGAGATGTGATGAAAAATGCTTGGTTCCTATTTCTGTTTACAAACAACAATTAATTGCAAGTGGAAATTTTGATCCAGATAATAAATTTATTTGTAAATATTTAAAAAATGGGAATGTACCATTTAATCATAATTTTTGTACTCCAATTTGTTTCAAAGAAGCTAAGTATTTACCAATTTCAATCACTAAAGAAACTGCAAAAAATATTAAAAATAAAGCAATTTTAATTTTAGTTTTAACTATTTTATGAGTTTGCTTAGCAATTATTTCAATTGTAGTTGGTACTGTTTTAAATGAGAATGAAACAACAAAGATTTGTGCAATTGTACTTGGTTGTATTGCTATTATTATTTGATTGGTCAAAAACATAATTTTAATCATTTTAAAAAACCAATTAAATATTAGAAGTTTTAATGCAGCAGATTATGATGACTATACAGAACCAGTATTTGTTACTAGAAGTTTTTCAAAAAATTTTAAACTAACAGGTTTGCTTTGTGTTCCTTTGTTTTTTAGTTTTATTTGAAATTTTGTTGGTGGTGGATTTTTCTGATCAATAGCTATGTTTTTTGTTGCTATTGCTTTTTCTGTTCTTGCTTTAGGTTATTCAATTTTGTCTTCAATTTTTTATGGTTTATATACAAGTATTTATTTAATAAAAAATGTAAAAGCTGATGCTTAGTTTAAAAAAGGAGAAAAAAATGAAAATATTCAAAAAATTATTACTATCATTCAGTATTTTAGCTGCTGTTCCATTACCTATTGTTTTATCTAGTTGTAATAGTAGCAGCTCATCAAGTGAATCAAAAACAGAAGATGATAATAATGATAACAAAGATGATCAATCAGATTCTAATCAAAATGGTAAAGACAATAATAATCCAAATGATAAAACTGATGATCAATCAGATGATAAAACTGACCAAAATCCATCAAAACCAGCGTTTGATATTAAAGATGTTGTCACTTTAGTAAAATCTGCTATGAGAGTTTTTAATACTTGAGATTTATTTCCATCAAGTTTTAGTGAAGAAAATAGAGTTGTTAGTTACACACAACAAGATTTTAGTCAAAATGTTACGTTAGCTAACATAACAGATAGAGGAATTGGTAAACAAATGAATCAATTCATAACAATTGCCACAAATATTGAAACAGTAATTAAAGGTGCAAAAATAATTTTTGATAGTACTACTTTAATTGCTAATATGTATAAAACATTTTTTGACAAAGGCCCAGAAAAAAATAAAGTTTATGAAAGTTCAACAGAAAAAAATGAAGTTAAATTTAAAGTTGAATTAACTGACACAACAATGACTATTTTTGCCAAAGCACAAACAGCAAGTGCAGAGTTTTATTTAAATTTGAATGATGGTTCATATTCAGGTAGATTGCAATTAAGTGATGGCAATGCTTTAAAATATGAAATATCTAAAAATCTAACAAAAATCGGAATCAAGGCTTTGGGTGCAGTAAGAATGATGTTTGAAGTAGATACATCAAATAGTAGTCAAAAAATAGCAAAACTATTTAATTATTATGGAACAAATAATGATTATAAAGACAATGATGAATCAGATGGCGGAGATGATATAGGGATTACAACTTGTTCAGTAATGGCAGTTGATAAAAATTATGTTTCAATAATAGGTAAAAAAGGTGATTTTTTATCTTGAAGCAAAGAGAATCGAAACATGGAAGTTTATGATGCAAAAACAGGAAATTATTTAGGCAGTAAAGTGCATGAAGAATTAAGCAAATTAAAATATATGACAAATTGATATCCTTTTCAATCGATTAGTGGGTTTAATAGTATCAAACAAGTAACAAATAGTGATAACAAAAATGATGATGGTTTTTATTTGAATGGATTATCTTCTCCTTTCCAAACTACAAAAACTATTAGTTCAACTACTGGTTATTCAAGAATGTATGATATAGAAATGAAAAAAGTTTATTTATATCAAAACAAAAATAATAACATTGATAAATTTAGTGTTACTATCCCTATGTTATTTATGCAAGATACTTATGAAACTAATTCATCAAAAGGTTTTAAAGAATTAAATGAAAAAAATCCTGGTCTTAATTTAGCAAACACAACATCTCAAACTTTAAAAACATATATGATAAATGAGTATGATACTTTAAACAATCAATATAATGCATATAATGAAACAGTTCAAAACACTACTGTAGATAGTTATGTAGGTACTCAAAATAGTTGATTTAATGCTTAAAAAATAATTAATATAAAATACATAGAATTATCCAAATTTGGATAATTTTTTATTTTTACTAAATAAGTGTTATTTTTTACAAAATAATAATAATAATAAATACTTAATTGACATATAAAAGTAAAAAAGCAAAAAACAATTTAATTTTTTTGATTAAAATGCAATTTTACAAAAATATCTTAATTACTATAAAGTTCATTAATAAATTGATGGAATTTGTTAATGAAAAATAAAAATAATCTAATTTTTTATGCAGTTATTTATATTTTTTTACCTATCTATAATG
>CAMWHH010000118.1 GCA_947174035.1 uncultured Mycoplasma sp.
GCAAATTTGTTGCTTTTTTTTTTTTTTTTTTTTTTTTAATATTTTTTTTTTTTTTTTGTTTTTTATTTATTTTTTTATTTTTTAAATGGTTTTTAATTTGAAAAAGAAATTAAATAAAAAATGGTTATTTTCATTATTTGCTTTTCCGTTGATAGCTTCCCCCATTGGGTTATCAACAATAAATAATTCAAATAATTCAAATAATTCGATTTCTTTGGTAAATAAATCTTTGAATTTAAATGAATCAACAACTGATGAAAACATAAATTTAGAAGATGCTTTACCAATTCCTGATAGTTCTATTTCTAATTTTGGTGATTATATTGTTTCATATGAAGATAATAATATTACACCAGTAAATATAACAATTCCTTTACTTACTACTGTTAGCGGCCAAGCAGAACCAAAAGCAGGTGGTGCTACAGTTGGGATGACTAAAAATAAACAAACTATTACTGTTACAACTTATGCTGGATTATTGCTTTGAAGTCACAAGTTGACTGAAAATCAATTATTAAAAAATTATTACAATAGTGTTCTTTCGGTAAATGATATTAGTACATTTAAAGTAATTAATTTTGCATATTTGGAAAGCAGTAATATTTTATTTATTTTATTTGGACAAGAAACAACAGCAAGTGATGCTACTACATTATCAAACTTAACTGTATTTGGTTTAGATATTAATTCAGGTGCTATTGTAGTTCCTAAAAATGCTAAATTGAGTGATAGTCAAGTTATAGCTAAAGCTAGAGATAATTCTGCTTTTATTTTCTTTAATACAGCAAATCAGTTAATTGTTACTTCTGGTGATAATGTAGCTGATATAAATAGTTCTACTAAAATTATGAGTTTTGATATTGAAAATGGTTTTGCTAATGTTGCGAATAAGGGAAATGATGAACCAACAAATGATTTTAGTTACAATCAATCTGATAAAACAACAGGTTTGAATGCAAATGATATGCTTTTGGGATTTTTACCAAGTAGTATCAGTGGAATAAATTACAGTTTTTGATTAGCATCTACTGTTTGAGGGCAATGAAATGGAACATTTTTAAATTATTCTACAAGTAATGCTACTACAAATGCACCTCAAAATAATATTAATGAAGATAATAAATGATTTAACTACTATATTATTCCAGTTAATGATTCTTTTGAAAATCTAACTGCGTCTGATATTATGAACAGAGGTAACAAGAATGATGTTAAAAGAGGATATTTACTTCCAGCTTCTGATACTACTTTACCTAATTTTGATGATATTACAAAAAGGTTTTTTAACACAAGTTCAGTTTCAATTAATGGTACAACAACTGAAACTGTTGGAGTGTTAGTTGATAGTTATGACTCAATGTTTTCTACTTTTATTAATTATTCAATAGATATCTCTAATAATAATGTTACTTTAAATTCAATTCCTAATTTTTATTTCAATGCTGGTAATGTGAATAGCGGACCTACTGCTGCTGAATTAGCAAATCTACCAGATAATGTAGTTGTTAATAAATGAGAATTTAATTCAGTTGGTTATGATAAAGAATCTAATTTTATTTATTTAAGTTTAAGTGGTAATGAGGTTAATGTAACTGAAGGAGATGACCAAACAATAATTCCTGGTAAATATTTAACAAACACTAGATATGCAAGTTTACAAAAAGCAAATAATGAATCTAAAGATGCTTATGTAGAAAGTAGTCCTTATACTTTATCTGATGTAAATTTAGATACTTATACTAATCAAAACAATCTTTATTTAACAAAACAAGTTATTGATGGAAATGACGGTCAATGATTAAAAACTACAGTAACAGATTTTACTAATGAAAGTAAAGATTTTGCTCCTACCGATGAATCAAAAATTAATTTTTCTTCATTAGATAATTTGTCTAAAAGTCTTAGAGAATCAACATTATTAAATAATGTAATGCCTTCAAATATAAATTCAGAAAATTTAAGTGATTATTTATTAAAAGAAAGTGATTTATCAAATGAATTTAAATTTGTTAATGTTGAAGGTGATGATGAAACTGGAATAATCAATGTTGAAACAGAAATTACATACCCAAATAATTTTGGTGATAATTCAGATAATGGGTCAGTTTTATATGATTTTTACATTCAAGCAAAGGGATTTGCAATAAATGACTTTTCTTTAGTCTTCGAAGAAGAAAGTGATAGTACTGTAGAACAATTTAAAAAAGATTATAGTGCTAAAAAAATTGTTGAAGAAAATAATAAAGGCTGAGTTTATGAAAATCTATTAAAAGATTTTAAGATCAAAAATGAAGATATTACTTTAACTGAAAACATGATTACTTTAACTAATCCAGATGACACGAGCTTACAAGTGGAAATTAGTGTTCCAATTAAATCTGATGAAAATGATACTAATGGAATCTTACCGGTTGGTTTCCCACCAGAACAAGCTAAAAAAACAATTACATACAGTGGATTTACAGGTACTCAATCTCCATCATTTATTCCTATTAATCCAAACAATCCTGATTCAGGTAAAAGAATGAGTGGTGGTTCAATAGCAGGAATAGTAATTGGATGTTTGGTAGTAGCAGCAATATTAATTTCTGCAGTTATAATACTTAGAATAAGAGCAAAAAGAATAGCCATTTAAATTAGAAGAAGAAAATAAAAATCACTAGAAATAGTGATTTTTTTATTCTATTTTTATTTATAAAAATAGAATATTAGCAAAAATTTTCCAGATTTTTTCAAAAAATGTGCTTTTTTTTTTTTTTTTTTACAATGAAAATTTTTTTTTTTTTTTTTTTGTGTAATTTTTAATTTTT
>CAMWHH010000119.1 GCA_947174035.1 uncultured Mycoplasma sp.
ATCAAATAGATAGCACTCTTGTAAGAGGGTTAGATTATTATTCTGGATTAGTATTTGAATTTGTTAGTACATCAAACCAATTAACAGGACAGTCTACTTTAATAGGTGGAGGAAAATATCAAAATCTACTTAAAGAAATCGGATCTAGTGCTAATTATGATTGCATAGGATTTGCTTTAGGAGTTGAAAGAATTATGTTAGCTGTTAGAGAAGAAAATGAAGTTTATTTACCAAATAAGATTGATGTTTATGTAGCAGCAGTTGGAAACACTGTTATGAATGCTATGAAATTAGTTCAAGATTTAAGATTGTGTTCAATTTCAACTGAATCAAATTATGAAATTTCTAAATTAGATAAGCATTTTAAGTATGCTGAAAAATTTGATCCTGACATAATTTTAATTTTGGGCGAAAAAGAGTTAGAAGAAAATGTAGTAACTTTAAAAATTCAAGGAACACAGAAAACAAAAAAAGTTAAAATGGATAAAGTCTTAGAAGAAGTTGAAAATATTTGCGAAAAATTAATGAGAGATTTTATATTTTCTGAATAAAAGGTGTTATATGGAAAAAACAAAAGTAGTATATTGTGGTAATGTTTGTGAAAAATATTTGAATAATGAAATTTGTGTAAAAGGATGAATCAAAAAAAGTAGAAAATTAGGTTCATTACTTTTTATTGATGTTTATGACATAACTGGAATTGTTCAGGTTGTAGTTGAAGAAAAAAACAAACATTTTGAAGAGTGTTTAAAAACTCCAAAAGAATCAGTTATAGCAATTGAAGGAGTTGTTAGAAAAAGAAGTAATGTAAATAAAGAACTAAAAACTGGTGAATTTGAAATTGACTTAAAATCTTTTAAAGTATATTCAAAATCAAAATTACCTCCTTTTTTAATTCAAGATGATACTGACGGATTAGAAGATTTAAGGCTTAAGTATCGATATTTAGATTTAAGAAGACCAATTGTAAAATCTAATATTATTAATCGTTCAAAAATTATTAATTTAATTAGAAATTTTTTTATCAACAATGATTTTAATGAAATCGAAACACCATATTTATCAAAACAAACCCCAGAAGGTGCAAGAGATTATTTAGTTCCAACAAGAAGTAAAAAGTTTTTTGCTCTTCCTCAATCTCCTCAAATCTATAAGCAATTATTAATGATTGCTGGAATGAATCGTTATTTTCAAATTGTAAGATGTTTTAGGGATGAAGATTTAAGAGCTGATAGACAACCAGAATTTACACAACTAGATGTTGAAACTTCATTTTTAGATGCAGTTCAAATTCAAACAATTATTGAAGAACTTTTAGTTTACTTATTTAAAGAATTTTTAAACATTAATTTAAAAACTCCTTTTTTAAGAATGAAATATAGTGATGCTATGGAAAATTATGGATCAGATAAACCTGATTTAAGATTTGAAAATAAAATAATGAATTTAACACCATATTTTCAAAATACAAAATTTAAAATTTTTAAAAATATTTATGATTCTAAAAAAAGAATTGGGGGAATCTTTTTGCAAGATTTAATTTCAAAAAATGAAATTAAAAAATTAGAAAAAATTGCAATAGATAATAAAGCAAAAGGATTAGCTTATTTATTCATAAAAAATAAAAAAGTAGAAAGCGGTTCAATTGCAAGTGTTGTTGAAAAAGAAATCATTGAAAAAATTTGTAATGACAATAATTTAACAGAAGGTACATTATTTTTTATAGCAGATGAAACAGAAGTAACTTTACAAGCATTAGGTGCTGTGAGAAAAGAGTTTTTAAATGTTTCAAATAAAATTGTTATAAAACAAGATTTTGCTTTCTTGTGAGTTGTAGATTGACCATTATTTGAATATAGTGAATCAGAAAATCGATATGTTTCTGCTCACCATCCTTTTACAATGCCACAAAAAGAATGAATTAACAATTTTGAAAAAAGCCCTAAAGAAACATTGGCTGAAGCATATGATATTGTGTTAAATGGTTATGAAGTGGGTGGTGGATCAATTAGAATCTATGATACTGATTTACAAACTAGAGTTTTTAAATTTTTAGGATTATCAGAAAAAGAAATCAATGACAAATTTGGATTTATTATTAATGCTTTTTCTTATGGTGTACCTCCTCATGGTGGAATTGCATTAGGACTAGAAAGACTTTTAATGATAATGTTAAAAACTAACAATATTAGAGATGTTATTGCTTTTCCAAAAAGTTCAAGTGGAACAGATTTATTATTTGACATACCTTCTAATGTTTCAGATAAATCATTAGAAGAGTTAGGAATTAAGTTAGAAAAATAAATATGGGAAGATTAAGAAAAAATCATTTTTTTGAACAAAAATTATTTAACAACAAAGATTACTATATTAATGCTCCAAAAAGCTATAAAGGTTTTTGAAAAGAATTTATTTTTAAAAATAACAATCCTATTGAAATAGAAATTGGTAGTGGTAAAGGAACTTTTATTTTTCAAAAAGCCTTAAAAAATCCTAATATTAATTTTGTTGCAATTGATAAATACCCAACAATTTTAAGCAAATTAATTAATAAATTAGAAAACATTGAAAAAATAAATAATTTAAAAATAATAGATATTGATGCAAAAATGCTTGAAAATATTTTTGGTGAAAATGAAATTAGTAAAATTTATTTAAATTTTTTAGATCCATGACCTAAAAAACATCATGAAAAATTTCGAGTAACTAATCCACATTTTTTGAATATTTTTTTGAAATTGTTATCAACAAAAGGAAAAATAGAATTTAAAACTGATAACATTGATTTTTTTAATTATTCTTTAAAAG
>CAMWHH010000120.1 GCA_947174035.1 uncultured Mycoplasma sp.
CTTATATATTTTTAAAGAAGATTTAAATAAACCTAAATTTTATGCTTTAGATATGTTTCCATATCCAAGTGGAGCAGGATTACATGTTGGACATGTTAAAAGTTATACACCTACTGACACTTTGTCTAGATACAAAAGATTTAAAGGGTTTTGTGTTTTGCATCCAATAGGGTGAGATGCTTTTGGTTTGCCTGCAGAACAATTTGCTTTAACTAATCAAACACACCCTGATGGATTTACTGATAGGAATATTGCTAATTTTAAAAGTCAAATAGAACAACTTGGTTTTTCTTTTGATACAAATAAAGAAGTGAATACAACAGATCCCAAATTTTATAAATGAACACAATGAATTTTCATTCAACTTTATAAAAAAGGATTAGCTGAAATAAAAGACATTGATGTTAACTGATGTCCACAGTTGGGAACAGTTTTAGCGAATGAAGAAGTTTTAACTGATGACAAAGGAAACAAAGTTTCAGAACGCGGTAAGTTTCCAGTTGTTAAAAAACCAATGAAACAGTGAATTTTAAAAATTACAAAATACGCTGAAAGATTAATAGATGATTTGGATGAAGTTAATTGATCAGTTGGTTTAAAAAATATTCAAAGAAAATGAATAGGTAAATCAGTTGGTGCAAATGTTAAATTTCAAATTAAAAATCAAAATGAATTTATTCAAGTATTTACTTCAAGACCAGATACAATATTTGGTGTTTCATTTTTAGCTTTAAGTTTAGATCACCACCTTGTACAAAAAGAAAAAGAAACCAATAAAGACCTTTCTATTTTTTTAGATAGAATGCAGTCTTTAAAAGAATATGAAAGAAATTCAATTAATGCAAAAAAAGAAGGTATTAAGTTGAATGTAGAAGTTATTCATCCGATTACTAAAAAAATTATTCCAGTTTATGTTTGTAATTATGTTTTATCAAATTATGGTGATGGAGCTATTATGGGGGTTCCAGCTGGAGATAAAAGGGATTTTGATTTTGCACAAGAATTAGGATTAGAAATTATAAATATTTTTGAAAATCAAAAACTACCTTGTGAATATGAAAATATAAAGTTAGCAAATTCTGATTTTTTAAATGGTTTAAACAGTTATCAAGGAATTGAAAAAATTATTGATTTTTTAGAAAAAAATAATATTGGTAAAAAACAAGTTAATTTCAAATTAAAAGATTGATTATTTAGTAGACAAAGATATTGAGGTGAACCTTTCCCAGTTTTATACGATGAAAAAGGTAATATTTTAATTGATGAAAACTTACCACTAATTTTACCAAAAACCAATAACATTAAACCTAGTGGTGATGGAAGATCACCACTAGCTAATTTAACTGAATGGGTTAATGTAAAAATAGATGGTAAATTGTACAAAAGAGAAACCAACACAATGCCACAATGAGCAGGTTCTTGTTGATACTATTTAGCTTATTTATTAAAAAACAACAATGACTACATTCCTTTAAATTCTGAACAAGCATATAAAATATTTGAACGTTGATTGCCAGTAGATGTTTATATAGGTGGTCAAGAACATGCTGTTTTACATTTGTTATACTCACGATTTTGACACAAATTTTTATATGATATTAAAGTAGTTCCCACTAAAGAACCTTTTTATGAAATAGTTAATCAAGGAATGCTTTTATATAATGGGGAAAAAATGTCTAAATCAAAAGGTAATGTTGTAAACCCAAGTGATGTAGTTGTTTCTCATGGAGCAGATGCTTTACGTTTATACATTATGTTTATGGGACCACTAACTGCATCTCTTCCATGAGAAGATAGTGGAATTGATGGAATTTATAAATGAATGCAAAGAGTTTATCGTTTATTTGAAACTAAGCAAATTGATAAAAATTTTAATGATTCAGAATTAGAAAAAAAATATCATCAATTTATTAAAAAGGTTTCTGAATTTATTGAAAAATTAGATTTTAATTTAGCAATATCTGAAATGATGATATTTATTAATGAGTGTTATAAATATGACAAGTTAAATTATCAATATATGCTAAGTTTCTGTATTGTATTAAGTTGCTTTGCCCCTTTTATTAGTGAAGAAATAAATGCTGAATTTTTAAAAAACAAAAACTTCATTTCACAAAACAATTGACCAGAATATGATCCTAAAAAAATTGTTGAAACATTAGTTAAATTACCAGTTCAAATCAACGGAAAAATTCGTGAAGTTTTAGAAATCAGTGTAGGATTAAGTGAAAAAGAAATTTTAGAGTTGGCAACAAGTAATGCAAAAATAAAAACATGAATTGATGGTAAACAAATTATTAAACACATTTATGTTGAAAATAAAATTCTGAATTTAATTATTAAATAATCAGATAAAATTATTATTAGTCTTAAGGAGTAACATATGGCTGTAAAAAGAAGTATTAGACTTGAATGCAATGAGTGTAAAGAAATTAATTATTTAACTTTTAAAAACTCAAAAAAACATCCTGAAAAATTAGAACTAAACAAATATTGTTCAAGATGTAGAAAAGCACAAGTTCATAAAGAAACAAAAAAGAAATAGATTTATTTATAGTTTAAGTAAAAGGGATTTAGTATGTCATATAAAACAGAATTAGTTAAACATGCATTAGAAATTAATAAAGCTGATGCTTTCTTAATTGCTTCAGATACTAACCGTTTTTGAATCTCAGAATTTAGTTCATCAGCTGGTTATGTAATTGCTACAAAAAAAATAATTTATTTATTTCTAGACAAAAGATATTATCAAAAAGAAATTGATAATATTAATGATATTGATATTATAATAGTTTGTTTTA
>CAMWHH010000121.1 GCA_947174035.1 uncultured Mycoplasma sp.
TTATTGCTTAGATTTAAAATTTATTATCTTTTAGTTTTAGTTGATTCACGTAATTCTTTTAAGTTAATTTTTGATTTACTTAAACGTTTTTGTTTCAAGATTAAATGAACTAATAAACCAATCATTATTAAAACTATGATAACAGCAAAAGAAACACTTAATGGAATTGTTAAATCTGTAATTTTTGGACTTGAGTTATCATCAATTTGTTTTTCACTAATAAAACCATTTAAAGTAATACTAAAAGTTCTATCATCTTCAGACAATGTTTTATCTGCAGAATTATATGAAGGTACTAGAATTGAAATATCAATAGAGTTATTATCAAGATTTTTATTAATTTTTTTAATATCAGTTGAATTTAGAGCAATTTTATTTGCACCATTATAAACTGGTAATTTTGAAATGTAATGTTCATATACATTATCATCAGTAATTTTTTCTATTGGAATACTTCTTAGTGCTGCTAAACCAGCTTGTAAGATTTGATCTGTATCGTCTGAGAAAGCAAAGTTATAAACAAATGAAACACTAGGACTTTTTTGTAAACCAGTGTAAAAAGCAGCAGATGAACTATTGTTAGTAGTAACTTGAATTATAATTCCATCATTTGTACTGTTTTGAGTAACAATTGTTGTAGAACCAGATGGAGCACTTACAAAACTAGATAAATTAACTTTTCCGTTTAAAATCGCATCAATTAAACTGTTTGGTGAATAAGAACTATAATCAGAAACTGAGTTTTGAACTTGTGCTTGAGAATTAAAGTTAATTCCACTACTTCCTGTTTTTAATTCATAATCTTGTGTAACTACAAAGTTTTTTTCTCTTCCAAATTCTGGGAAAGTTAAAGTAACTGTTAATGTATTTCCACTAGTTGTAATTTCTACTTGTCTATCAAGATCATAAGTTGATTGTGATCCTGAAAAGAATGAATTTGAAAATGACTTTAAAAATTCAGCATTGTCTTTATTGTTATTAAAAGCTGTTGAAACATCATTAATGTTTGAATATAACAAATTATCAATGCTATTTCATTGTGCAAACAAATCATCAGCTGCTTCACTTTGTTGCATTCCTTCAATTTTAATTGAAGTTACTTTATTAGATTCAATGACATTTTTAAAAACATCATAGTAGTTGTATGCAACTTTTAAATTTAATATACCATTTGCATCATCAGCATTTGGAGTAATACTGATAATATTTGATTCATTAGCTGCATTAACTTGTTTAGTAACAACACCATTTTCAATGTAATCAACATTACCTTGTTGATATAAACCAGTTCCTTTTCATTGACTAGCACCATTATCAGTTGCAGTTACCCCAACATTTAACATGTTTGAACCCATATAAGTTAGATAAAGTGCAGGTGCACTAGCAGGAGTTTTTAAAAAATCTTGAGTAGTTAATAGATTAAAAATACTGCTACCATTATTACTAAAAGTTAAAGCATTAATTAATTCAGAAGGTGTAAAGTCACTAATCTTTGCTTCAGTAGCTGTTTTTTCTAAAGCAGCAGGAGTTTTAAAATTAGGATTTTTATCTTTAATAGCATTAAGATCTAGTGTTGTGCTTAAAAAATTTGAACCACCATCATCATCTACATTAAAGTGCATTATTTCTTTTGTTGATCCCAAACCCCTTACAAGCTTAGTAATATTAGGAGCAGTTCCAGTAGCTCATAAATTACCATTACTTGTATTTGAATTAGTAGAAAAATTAATATTTATTTTTCCAACACCATATCTAGTAGCATTATCATTTGATATTCCAAAATCACTTGTTAAATCATTTTGACTAAACTTAATAAGACTTATTACAGTTTCTTTACTTGGTAAAATATCAGTTATAGAAGATGTTGAAATCATGTTGCTATAAATACTATCAGCTGTTAAAGTTGTATCTGAAGTTCTAGATAAAAAATCTCCAATTTGGTCATTTGTATTTCAAGCAAAATTATATTTATAAGGTAAAAACAGATCTGGAATATTTTTTGTTGTTCAAACTTTATCTTTAGGAATAGTTACACCATTTATTTCTACATCATCATCAGGATTAGCTTTCATACTTATATTTGATTGAGTGTTATTAGTAAAATTAATATTATCTGGTGCATCAATTCAAGTTCTCACATCTGAACCATCTGTTGTTGGACCTGCTGAAACTCCATCACTTATATTTTTTTGAATTTGGTAAACAGAGAATTCAACATACCCTGAACTTAGTGCTTCACTACCATCAGTTGGAGTAAGAATATTAATCCCTCAGTTAACATCAAATTCAACATTTGGTTGTAACAATTCTTTTAAGTTTTCTTCAGAAACACTGCTAGAGAATTGTTTGTTGTATCATTCTAAAGATTTATAACTAGTATTTAATCTAATTTCTACATTAGTAGTTGGATTTTTTACAGCATGAGTTTCTTCACCAACTTTATTCAAAGTTGTACTAACACTGTTTGTCATTGAAATACTAGCAACTGGAATAGTTGCTAAAGATAATAAAGCAGCACCTAAAATTATTTTTTTACCTTGTTTTTTCATAGTTTAAATTCCTCAAATTAATCTATGTAAAGCTTTAACAACTATTCAAAAATTTAAAATTGTAAATAATTGTAAACACCAAAAAATAACTATGTAAATAATTTACATATATATCTATGTTTATATTTTCTCATATTTAAAGCACATTACCAAGTGAATTTTTTGATTTTTTAAAAAAAATCAAAATAAAAAAATAAAATAATAATTTATAACATTTTAAAATAAAATAATTTTCATTAAGTTATT
>CAMWHH010000122.1 GCA_947174035.1 uncultured Mycoplasma sp.
CTATTGAAAATTAGATTAAAAACTATTTGTTAAAATTTTATAAATAAGAAATCTAAAATTTTTATTTCCATTATTTTTTTACTTTAGAATAAAAAAATCTTGTAAATCTTTACTTTCATCTTTTTATATATTATGATTATCTCAATACTTTTAAGGGACTTTGAAGCAGTAGATTCTATTGCAAATAAGTTTTAAATAACAAGGATAAACATAATTTATGAAAAAAGCTAATAAAAAGAAAATTTTATTTTCAGTGTTTTCTGTCCCACTTCTTGCATCATATGGTACTTTTTTTGTTGATACTAGTAAAAGTTCTGTTACTGAAATTTCAAGTGATAGAAAAGTTAACATTGAAGATTCATCAATAAATTTTGAAGATTCTTTTCCAGTGGCAAATAATACTATAACTAAATTAAGTGATTATATTGTTTCTTATGAAGACAACAACATTTATCCAGTTAATGTTAATAATGCAACTGTTGGAATGACAAAAGATTTTACAACTTTAACTTATACAACTTATAGTGGCTTACTACTTTGAAGTAGTGATTTAACAAAAAATGAATTATTGAAAAAGTATTATTCAACTTATTTAGATGTTACTAATATCTCAAGTTATAAAGTTAATTATTTTGCTTATCAAAAAAGTACAGGTCTTTTATTTGTGCTTTTTGGAAGTAATGTAAAAACAAATCAGGTTGTTTTTGCAATTGATATTTACACAGGTAACATTAATGTTCCACTTAATGCAATGTTGAAAAACCATGAAGTTATTACTAAAGTTGAAGATGATTCTGCATTTATTTTTTTCAATTCATCAAATGATGTTATTGTTACTTCAGCAAATACTAGAAGTGAAGTAAATAGAACAACAAAAATATTTAAGTATGCAAAAGATGGTAAAGGTTTTGCTGATAGAAAAGTTAATGTTTCTTTAGATACAGCTTATTCTCCAAATCATCAAACACTTGGTCATACTGCTGACACTGATATGTTTTTAGGTTTAATTCCTGGAAAAAATAAAATTAATTATGGTTTATATCTGCACACTGAAAAAAATTATAAAAACGGAACTTTAACTATTCAAGAAAATTCAGGTAATAAAACAAGTATAACAACTGCTAGTTTTAACTACTATATTAAACCTTTAGATGATGATTTAAAAAGTATACCAGGAACTGATTTTAGTATTGTTAATGGCTACCAACCTGATACTGCTAACTGGGGTTATTGAAGTGAAAACACACATACTATTCCAAAATTTGATGAAGTATATAAAAGAATTTATAAATTAGAAAATGCTGCTAACCAAAATAAAACTTACATGTTTTTATTAATTGATAGTTATTATAAAACTCATGCTTCTTATTCTATGTTTGGTTATGAAGGTACTCAAAAAATTAATGATCAATATAATTCACAAGGTTGGGGTGGTTTACAACCAGAATCATCAAATTATAGTGGAGTTGAAAAAGTAGAAGCATCAAACTGAAATTTTGATTCATTTAATTATGATAGTAAAAGCAATCTTATTTATTACAGTTTTAGTGGTAAAAAAATTGACCAAAATAACAATAAATCATTGAATAGTTATTTAACAAAAATGGGATATATTAGTTTTGAAACAGCAGTTTTAAAACCATATTATAGTGATTTTAAAACTGAAATCACTCCTTACAATATTTATTCAGTTAATTATGATTCATATACTAGTTCAAATTACTATATGGTTAAACAAGCAGAATCTGCTAATCCAGTTTGAATGTCAAAAGAAAAATTTGGTACAGTTTATAATGAAACTGCAAATAAAGAAATAAAATTTTCAAAATTATCAAATTTTAATAATTTAATAGAACAGTTAGAAAGCAATTTATTTCCAGTAATACCAGAAAGTATAATTCAAAACAATTTAAATAGCTTATTTTCTCTAGACAATGGCAATAACTTAAATATAAAAATAGTTAGTGCAAATAATGCAAGTGGTTTGATTGTTTTAAGAGTGGAAGTTAACCATAAAAATGATTTTGGAGATGATGTTAATAATGGAACAACTTCATATGTTTTCAATGTAGAAATAAAAGGTTATTCAATCGAAAAGAATTTCTTATTGAAATTCATAACTAGTGATATGAAAAACATGGGGTTCAATAATAAAATTAACAAGATTAATGAAATTAAAGAATTTACTCAACCATCAGATGTTTCTATTTCACAAATTAAATCTTATTTTTTAGATTATAGTATTTTATCAAAAAATAAAATTTATTTATCTATTCAAGATGATTGAATAAAATTAAATGCAAATAATGAATTAGGTTTATTGACAGTTGAAGTTAACATACCTTCTAGTTTACTTCCTGATGGTTTTCCTACAAGTCTTTCACAAATTGTAAATGTGTATAAAGATTTTGGAGTCCATGTAGATCCTCTTCCAGATGATTCTTCTCCAGATTTATCTGATTTATCATCAAGTAAAAATACAAATTTACTTAATAAAACTGATGCTAAAAATATAGCAGCTGTTTCTGCAGGAATTGTTGCTGTTACTGTTTTATTTATAACTATTTTCTTGGTTTTACTAATAAAAAATAAAAAACAAACTGACAAACTTAACAATGAATTAACTATAAAAAAACAATAATTTGATTTGTCTTACATTAGTTTGTAATTTAAAAATGATAATAAAAATCCTATAAAGACTTTATAGGATTTTTATTTTATTTATTAATTTCTTTTTCTAAATTACTTATAAATTTTTCTAAAGATTCTGTTTTTACTT
>CAMWHH010000123.1 GCA_947174035.1 uncultured Mycoplasma sp.
CACGGAGGCTTTTTAATTTAAAGAGGAAAATTTTTATTTTTCAAATTATTTTTTAATTTAAGATATTTATATCTTTTTAGATTTTGTTACTTTTCTATTGTTTATTTAAAGTTAAAATCTTATAATTTATATATATACTTTGATTAATTTTTCTATTTTAAATAATTTAACTATTGTATCAAAATCTATTTTTGTTATTTTTTTAGGGGGTTTTAATGCAAGATAAAGTTATTAATGTTGATAAACCGAGTCTTCATTGACCAGAGGAGTATCACTATAAAGTTGATAAGATAATTGCTAGAAATCAGCAATTAAATTCTTCTGATAAGGTTTCAATTTATAATAAAGTCCCATATTTTTTTGATATTTCCTGAATGGATTTTTTACCATGTTTTATTGGTTGATTTTATTCTCTATTTGCATCTTCAAAAACATATGGAATAATTAGATCTACAACAATCTTCAATAAAGAATTGTACTGATACTTTAAAAGAAGAATGATTTGAGCAGGTTTAGTTCATGTTTTATTTGGTCCAGTTTTAATTTTTGCTATTCTGTTTTTTTGTCCAATAGTTGGTTACTCAAATCATGATGTCTTTTTTCAAAACTGAAAAGATGTTTTTGATAATTTCTTTTCAAATGGTGGCCAAGAACAGGCATCTAAAATTTTTGCTGAAACTATTATAAAAAACTTTATTGAAACTGATGCTTGATGAATTACTTTAATATTGTTTATTCTTATTCCTTGTTTTAATATTTCTACTTTATTTTCTTTTTATTTTTTAAATCCAGAAAGTGATCAATGAATGAAATTAATTATTTTAGAAAATGAAATGAAAATGAAGCTATCAAATTTTGAAAAAAAGAAAGGTAGTAAATAATTATGAATCATAAAAATGATAATGTTATTTATGAAAATGATGGTGTTGTAGTAACTGATCAAAATGTTGTGGTTGCTCCAGAATCTAATACTTCAGTTAGTATTTACAGTGGCACAAATAAAAACCAAGTTGCTGTTACATCTGAAAAAAAAATAGTTAATGAAGAATGAACAATTCCTAAAAATATTCCTAGATATACAGAAGAAGAAATTCCTTTATTAACTGAAAAAGAAAAAGAAGAATATCGTGCAATGCGTAAGTGTGCTTCAAAATTTGGAAGATATGTTGAAGTAAAAAAGTATCATGATTTCTATTTAGTTTCTTTATTAGATTTATTACCTTTTTTCATTGGTCAGATTTTTTCTTTAGTTAAATTAATGGTTGCATATGGAGATGCAAAAAGAACAATTAACTTTAACAAAAAGTTAATGTCAGGGATTAAAGGAAATTTATATCTTTGTTTATTTTTTGGATTATTTGTTTGGCCTTTAATTATAATAGCTTTATTTCTGTGTTATCCATTTTTCGTTTTAGATTTTTTACAAGTTTCTAATGCTTGAAATGATATTGCTGCAAATGCTTCAACAGGAATAGTAAATTATTTTTCAAATATAGTAAGTCAATTATTTAATTCCACTAATTTACCATTCACTTTAATTTTTTGAATAATTTTAGGAATGTTAAATGTCGAAACTTTTGTTTTTTATATTTTATTTAAATTTAATAAAAAACATCTTTTCCAATTACAAAAGAATTTTGTGAGATTGGAAATAAGAAGAATTTATCATCAATCTGCTGTAGATAAAGGATTGATATAAATAGTATAATAAAATCATGAGACAAATCATGATTTTTTCTTTCTAAATTATAAATACTGTTTTAAAAGGAGTTATATGGGTAGAAGAAGACAAAGAAGAGAAAGAAGGAGTGGTAATTTTTTATTTAACTTCATCTTTCAACTAATTTTTACACTAGTATTTTTAGTAATTACAATAATCGTTACTTTAATTACAATTTCTTATCTTGGTGTTGAAACTAGTGGTGGTATTGATCAAGCTAGACAAGCTGGATGAGAATGGGCCACTAAGATACCAGGTGTATTAGAATTATCATCATATATAGGTGATGCAGGAAGTAAATCCTTTCTAAAAAACATTGGTGCAATAGTTTTCTTGGTTGGACTAGATGTTTTCTGTATTTACTTTACAATAATGTTTATTATTAAAAAAATTCCAATTATTGGAAGAATTATTAAATGATTAACAGGTATTATTCCAGGGATTTCAGTTCTTGCTATAATTATTGGTGCAGTAATTCTATGAGCCATTTAAAATAAAAATCTCTTATAAAAAAAGAGATTTTTATTTTTTTTATATAATTAATTCTATATACAGCGAGGTAAATTACTATTAATTTTTACTCAAATAAAGGAATGTATATAGAACAGTTGATTGAAAAAACAATTGATTACTATATAAAAAATGAAATTTGTTTCATTGAAAAAAGATATTTGCCAATTAAAATTATTGAAAGAAACCAAAACATAATTAAAGGTAAATTACTTGCTAAATCATATGTTGATTATTTTGGATTAGTTGAAAGTAAATATATTACTTTTGAATCTAAACAAACAGAAAATGAAAAATTTTTACTTTCACAAATAAAGGATCATCAATTTAAACATTTAAGAGATATTAATAAACTAAATGGAATTAGTTTTTTAATTTTACACTTTTACTGTGAAGATAAAACCTTTTTAATCCCTTATTTAACTTTAGAAAAGTGAGTCTCTAAAAAAATTAAAAGTGTTTCTATTTCTTTTTTAGAGAGTGAAATAAAAAATCAATTTGCTTTTAAATTAGAAATAGTTTTTCCAGGTATTTTAAACATTTATGAAA
>CAMWHH010000124.1 GCA_947174035.1 uncultured Mycoplasma sp.
ATCAGTATTATATAAAAAATAGCTTAGTTTCTATAAAAATAAAAACTATAAAAGAATTTCGTGTCTATTACCAAAAAATATAAAAGCTTTATAAGGAATTTTAAATTTATATTTTAAATATTCTGGAGAAGAATTATTATCATAAACTACAGTTTCAAAACTTTGCATATTAATTTTTTCATAGAATCTAAAATTATGTTCGCTAGTTGTGTAAAGATAAAAATCATCAACAAAAGCTTTTTGCAAATCATCAAAAAACTTTTTAAACAAAGATCTACTTAAATACTTACCACGGTGTTGTGGATGAATTCACAACAAATCAATTTCTGCTTTATTATAAATAAACTCTTCATATTGATTCGCTAAATATCTAAAAGCATTAGCAACATCAATTTCTTTATTAATAATAATTTTTTCATTATTACTAATACCAAAATCTCTAATGTATTTTTGAAAAACATTAAGATTAGTTTGAAAATCAGTTAATGTAGATGAAAAAAGTTTAGGATTAGTTGGAATTTTATAAATCATCATCCCGATTTTTTTCCCGTCTAGTGTTTCAATAAAAGCACCATTAGTAGCATCTTTTATAATACTACTTGTTACAAAAGTTGATAAAGCATCATTAAATTTTTCATTTTCTTTTGATAATAAGTAATCAAAATTTAATAATTGTTTAGTAAGTTCTATAACTTTTGAATAATCTTTTTCTTTAATTTCTATAATTTCCATATTTAACCGCGATGTTATTATTTTAACTAAAAATATAATTTTAAAAATCAAAAAATGAATTAACTATAAATTCATAAAATTTCATTTTCTTATTGTATATTAATAAACTTTCAGTTTCTTTATAATTATAAAAATATTTATTTAGTGTTAAATAGTAAAAATTTGCATCATTATCAACACTAATAATAGTTGTTTTATAAGATGAATTTTTTTCTTTAATATAAATCGTTTGGTTTTTATAAAAAGAGGAACTTTTTTCTTTTTGAACTTGAACTATTTGTGAATTATTAAAATTAACAAGAGTTCCTGAAAAGAAAGTTTGAATTTCATAAAAAATTGAAAACAAAACTAATACCACAAAGAAAAAAGCAACAAAAGAAAAGATAATTTTTATTTTTGAAAACATTATTTTATCTCCTTGTGATGATTAAAATATTTTTTTAAAACAGGGGAATGTGAAACACATACAACAAAATTTGATTCAGAAATTGAAGAATAAAAAAGTTTCATAAATAATTCAATATTACTTGTAGAAATATTGGAAAAACATTCATCTAAAAGAATTAAATTATTTTTTAGATTTAATAAATTAATCAAATTAGAAAGTTGTGCTTCTCCCTTACTAAATTCATGTATTGATTTAGCTGATAGCTTAGTTTCTTTTAAAAAAATAGATAATGATTTTGTTAAACCGGGGTTGTTGAATAGAATAGCACTATAATCTACTTCTACTGGAATTGCATCAGAAGGAATATAGCAAATTCTATTTTCAAAGTCTTTTAAATTTATATCGGTATAGTTTAAATCATTGAAAAATAATTCACTTTTTTTATTAATTGGTAAATTTAAAGAAAGAATTTTTAATAATGTTGATTTACCAATTCCATTCTTACCATATATCAACGTGTTGTTTTCTAAATCAAAATTAAAATTTGTAAAAATTTTATTTTCTTTATCGTATTCGAAATTTAAATTAAATATTTTAATAGATTTAATTTCTTTAAGAATAATTTTGTTTTTACTAATTGTTTCTTTATTTTCTTTTGTTAAAAAATCATCTAACATATTCTTGCTTTTTTTATAATTTGCTAATTCAGAAATAAAAATAAAAACAGAATTTGTTGTGTTGTCAAATAAGTTCAAAGCAGTAATAGCAAATATCATTTTACCAACATCAATATTTTGATTTGAATTGTTATTAATTCAATAAAGTGAAATAATAACAAAAAGAACAAAAACAATTTTTTTAAAAAAGTTTTTTAAAAAGTTATTTTGAAAAACATAATTGCTATAAGAAATATTTTGTTTACTTAATGATCAAAAATAAGATTTACAATTATTTATTAAATAATTAGATTTAATTAGATTTTTTTCTTTATATAAAAAATCATATAACATTTGAAAATTATAATCTGTTTGGTTTTTTAGTAAGTTGTTGTCATCAAAATTTTTTTCATTGTATTTTTTTAAAAAATAACTTAAAGTTACTGAAATCAAACTATAAACAACTCCAAAAAGCATGTAATAAAAAGAAATATATCCTAATACAAAAGTTAAACAAATTAAAAAAACTAAATCAGCTATTAATTGTGGTTTTTCTATATATTTAAAAGAAAGTATTTTAGAAATAGCTGTTGGATATTGGTAGAGTTCTTTTTTATTTTTTTCAGAAAAAAATAAAAAGTTTTTATTGTTTAAATAATTGATATAAAAAATAATATTTCTTTTAGTTAATTCATCAATTTTTTTAATTTTAACCAAAGAAACTAAATAATGCATTAATGCTTCTAATAAAAAAACAATAATAAAGTATAGACCAATGAAAAATAAGTTTTGCGATGTATTGTTACCTACTAATCCAATTGCTAGTTTCACTAAACCACTTCCAATTAATGAAACAGATAAAATAATTAAATCCAAAAAAACAATTAAAGAACAAAACAATGATTCATTTGGTAAGTCAAAAAATTTAATTTTTCTAACTATTTAAACACAAGAATTTATTTCCTTTTTAAAAGTTGATT
>CAMWHH010000125.1 GCA_947174035.1 uncultured Mycoplasma sp.
ATTATGAATATTATGGTTTAGATAATCCTAGTGTTAGTGATTATGAATATGATTTAGCTTTAAAAGAATTAATAGATTTAGAAAAAAAATATCCAGAATTTGATTCTTTAAATTCACCTTCAAAAAAAGTTGGTGGGTTTGTTTTAGATAAATTCAATAAAGTTAAACATGATGTTCCAATGATGTCGTTAGCAAATGCATTTGATGAGAATGATTTATTAAAATTTGATAATGATATAAAAAAAGAAATAAAAACATCTAATTTTAGTTATGTTGTTGAACCAAAAATTGATGGACTAAGTATTTCAATTAAATATAAAGATGGTAAATTAGTTCAAGCTGTAACTAGAGGAGATGGTGAATTTGGAGAAGATGTTACTGAGAATGTTAAAACAATAAAATCTTTACCATTAACAATTGATTATTTCAATGATTTAGAGGTCAGAGGTGAAGTTTTTATTAATAAAAAAGATTTTAAAAAAATCAATGATGATACTTCATTGGTGAAAAAATTTGCAAATGCTAGAAATGCTGCTGCTGGTTCTTTACGTAATTTAGATACGTCAATTACAGCAAAAAGAAATTTAAGTGCATTGTTTTATTTTATTCCAAAAACTAATGAGTTAAAAATAGATGAACAATACGAAGTTATTCAATGATTAAAAAAACAATTGTTACCTACTTCACAAGACATTAGACACTGTAAAAACATAAAAGAAGTTTTAGATAGAATTGATGAAATCACAGATAATCGAGAAAATTTTAAATATGATATTGATGGAATAGTTGTTAAAGTAAATGAATTTAGTTATTATGAAGAAATTGGATATACTTCAAAATTCCCAAAATGAGCAATAGCATATAAATTTCCTGCAGTTGTTAAACAAACAAAAATTTATTCAATTGATGTGACTGTTGGTAGAACTGGCAGAATTAATTACATTGCAAATCTTGAACCCACTTTACTTGAAGGAAGTGTTGTTCAAAAAGCAACTTTGCATAATTATGAATATATTTTTGACAAAGATATCATGTTAAACGATGTTGTAGAAATTTATAAAGCTGGTGATGTAATTCCTAAAATTATTCGTCCACTAAAAGATAAAAGAGATAATACACAAATTAAATTTGATGAACCAAAACAGTGCCCTAGTTGTAAATCAAAATTGGTTAAGAATGCAGATGAAGTAGATTTGTATTGTTTAAATGGTAAGTGTGAAGAAAAAATAATTCAACAAATTCAATATTTTGGATCTAGGGATGCAATGAATATTGAAGGTCTTTCTATTTCAATTATTAGAAGACTTTATGACAACAAAGTAATTAAAGATGCAATTGATTTGTATGAACTTGTAAATAAAAAAGAAATTCTTTTTAATATAAAGCAAAAATTAGAAAGAAAAAATGATGATGGTTCAATTAAAGAATATGAAAGGTCTTTGTTTAAGGACAAATCTTTTGCAAATATTATTAGTGGAATAGAAAAAAGTAAAAGCAATTCAATGGAAAAATTTTTAACTGCGCTTGGAATTAAACATGTTGGATTGAGTGTTGCAAAAGCTTTGTCAAAAAGATTTAAATCTATTGAAGAATTAAGCTTAGCTACAAAAGAAGAAATTGAAGAAGTTGGTGATACTGGTGAAAAAATTAGTAGTTCAATCATTAATTGATTTGCTGATGAAAAAAATCAAGATTTATTGTGAAGAGCAAAAAAAGCAGGTATAAATTTTAGTTATATAAATGAATATAGTAATGTGAAAGTTGATGTAGATAAACAAATTTATATGAATAAAACGTTTGTTATTTCTGGTACTTTTAATAAATCTAGAAAAGAAATAACTGATTATATTGAAAGTGTTTTTAGTGCAAAAGTAAGCTCAACTGTTTCTAAAAAAACAGATTATTTAATAATCGGTGAAGAACCTGGTGAATCTAAAGTTAAAAAAGCAAAAGAGTTAAAAGTTGAAATAATCACTAAACCATTTTGAAATGACTAAATTATTATGTATAATTTTTAGGTATGGCGGTTATGGTGAAGCGGCTAACACATCTGACTGTGACTCAGACACACGCGGGTTCAATTCCCGTTAACCGCCCCATTTAAAATTTAAATAGGAGACTAATCTCCTATTTTTTTTATTTTTAAAAAATTTATTATTACATTAGTTTTTCTAATATAATATAAAAAAGAGTTAATTATGTTTATAACTGAAATATTTTTGAAAAATATTAGATCATTTACTAATGAAGTGAGAATTGACTTAAACCACAATAAAAAAAATATCGAAGAAGATTTAAAAGAAAAAAAATTATTTTTAAGAAATAATGATGTAGTTTATACTCCTATAGTAGCAATTGGTGGTGCAAATGCAAAAGGAAAAACATCTACTTTAGAGGCAATTTATTGTGTTCTTAATTATTTTAATTGTTCAGTCAATGATATCAATTTATTAGCAAGCGGATTTAATAGACTAGGTTTTTGAGATGTATTTAATAAGATAGATGAAGAATTTATTAATATAATTTCAGATTATTTAAAAAATTCAATAAAACTTAATTTATTTAAATCATTAAATTGCAAAGATGTAGATTTTTTTACTGAAAAAATAATAAACTGATTTCAAAAAAAAGGTTATAGAAATATTAATGAAATTTCAATAAAAAAATCTTTAGAAGATTTTTTAAATCAAAAAAAACTTTTTTTATTGAACCAATGAAAATCTTTAAAATCATATTTTGAATGTAGCTCACAAA
>CAMWHH010000126.1 GCA_947174035.1 uncultured Mycoplasma sp.
CCATAAGACTTGTTACATATATGTAGATAATATTTATTACATATATTAAATTACCTTAATTAAGGAGATTTTATGGCTAAATATACTAAATTTGAAGTTTTAAAGTTAACACAATTTTGAACTTTAGTAGTGGGAATTATTTTATTTATATTAGATTCAATCCTTGCAATTGCTGGGGTTTCTCAAATTGCTGTTATTATTGTTTTTGTGTTTGCAGTTATTTCAACTGCAGTAGCTGCTGGAATTTGACTATACTTAAAAGTTAAAAAAACTAATAGAAAATTAACTCAATAAAATTTTAAATTTTAAAATAATAAAAAAATCTCTCCAAATTTATTTGAAGAGATTTTTTATTTTTGTTTAATCAAATCTTTTAAAAAAAAATGCCAAAAGAATTCTTTTGGCATATATGAGAGGTTTGTTTTTAATAAATTAAGTGTTTTATTATTTAATGTATTTCATTCCTAAAGATTTAAGAATTGCTGACAACACAAAGTTGAAAGGTTTGTTTAAGTGAGGTAAGAAGTAAACATCTGTAAAAGCAATTTGGTATAAATTTAAACCTAATTGGATTGCTAATGCTAAAGAGAAAATTCATTCTGTATGGTTAGCATCACCAAATGAAAGAATTTGAGCACCAACTAATCTTAAAGTGTCTTCTTCATAAACTAATTTAACTTCTACTTTTTCAACTGTATTCATTCATTCTGGTCTGTCATTGTCTAAATAATGAGCTGCTTTAACTTTTAAACCAAATTTTTTAGCAACTTCTTCATTTACTCCAGTACTTGCATATTTTAAACCAAATACACAAATAGCATTTGTTCCAACGATGTTTGGAATTACAATATTTTCTAATCCTGAAATTTGACTAGCAGCAACAATTCCTAACTTAACAGCATTAGTTGCTAAATCAATGTTACGGTAAGTTTTTGTAGATGCTTCATAAATAGCTGCACAACCACCAATTGCATAAATGTTTTCATCGCTTGTTTGTGCTTTTCTATTAACTACTAATGCACCATTTTGAACTTTTTTAAGTCCTGGTAATAATTCAGTATTTGGTTTGAATCCAATACATAGAATTACTAAGTCAGCTTCAATTGTTTCTTTATCAGTTATAACTTTTGAAACTGCACCTTTACTGTTAGCAACAAATTCACTAACTTTTTGGCCAAGGTGTAAAGTTACTCCATGTTTTACCATTGAATCTTCTAATTTATTAGTAAAAGATTCATCATAATAGTTACCTAAAACTCTTGGTAAAAAGTCAATTAAAGCAACTTTTTTTCCTTTTTCAGCATAAGCTTCAGCTAATTCAACTCCAATATATCCAGCACCAATAACTGCTACTTTTTTAATATTTGGATCATTTGCTTTTTCAATAAGTTTTAAAGCATGTTGATACAATTTACACACTTCAATATTTTCTAAGTCTTGATTTTTGAAATGTAAATCTACTGGTCAACTTCCTGCAGCATAAATTAATTTGTCATATGATTCAGTTCTTTCTTTATTAGTTTCTAAATCAACAACTCTTACAAATTTTTCTTCTCTATTAATTTCTACAACATCAGTGTTCATAAAAATTTTAGCACCCATTGATTTCAATTCATCTGGGTTAGAGTAAAATAAATCATTTGTATTTTTAACAACACCGCTTACAGTCAATGCAATTCCACAACCTAAAAATGAAATGTTGTTATTACGATCAAAAGCAACAACTTCTGCATTAGGATTGATAGATAATAAAGTTCTAATAGCTGATGTACCTGCGTGGTTAATTCCAACTACTACTATTTTCATATTAACTCCTATAAACTTTATAAATTTAATAAAATTATTATCATTATTTGTTGAAATTTAATTTAGATTAAAAACCCCAACACACATTATTTTAAATCTAATTTATTTGAATATTGCAATTATTTTAAATACTATCAACCTACAATTAAGTTGATAATAAACAAAACAAAAATGGCAGCAATTATTTTTGATAGTTACTGCTTTATTTTCAAAAATAATTGTTTTATTTTTTCAAATATCTTTTCATTGTTAGATAACTGTCATTTCCTAAATAAAAAATTAAAACTAGTTAGATAGGATTTTAAATCCTTATCAGAAATTTTCATTAAATATTCTAAACACCTAAAATAATCTTCTTCAAAATCTATTACTAATTCAACAACTTTTTTCTTTCAGTTTTTTTCATAATTTATTCCTGAATAAATATCATTAAGTTCAGGAACTATATAATTAAAAACACCGCCTATTCCAACATTTTCATTTTTATTTTGATTAGGATTAGGATTTTCTACAATTTTTATATGTAATACTAAATGTTCTAAAAGATTACAGTAAACTAAGCGACTACCATGTTGGTATTCAAAAGGATTTTTTATTGCATACTCAGCAACAGACAACATAATTGCTTTGTCTTCGTCTATATGATGAATAAATAAACCATCTTTCCCTCTTTTGATTGAATTATTTGGGTATTTACATGACGGATTTGTAAAAAAATTTTTTTTAATTTCACCATACTTATTTTTTAAGTAATTGCAACATTCTTCATAACTGAATGTAAGCATTTTTTCAATTTCTGTCATCTTAATTATTATTTCCTTGTAAAGTTCTAGCAATCAAATAATCACCATTAAAATTAATTTTTTGCAAAAACTTTATTTTATACAATTTCATAGGAGTTTTTACAACATCAATTTCATTATCTTCACTATCATAAATG
>CAMWHH010000127.1 GCA_947174035.1 uncultured Mycoplasma sp.
AAAAAAAAAAAAAGCATGTTTTTTTAAAAAAAACTAAAATTTTTCTGTTAATATTTTATTTTTATAAATAAAAATAAAATAAAAAATCACTTTTTTTAGTGATTTTTTATTTTTTATTAAAAGCTGCAGTAATTTTTACTCTCACCATTATTATAATAATTGTTGTAATTATTATTGCTGCTAATGCAAAACTGCCAATTACAATACCCGCAATTGAACCTGTACTAAATTGTTGAATAGGATTAGAGTTATCTGGATTACTAGGAGTATTAGGATATTGTTCAGTTGGAGGAGTATCAGTACCTGTAAAACCATTATAGTTCATTGTTACAATAGCATCACTTTCTGGGAATCCAACAGGTAAAATTCCTTTTTCATCAGTTGGACTTGTTTTAATTGGAACTTTTATTTCAACTATTAAATCACTAGTAGTAGTTCCATTTTTCAAAGTAACTGTATCAGCTTCTGGAATATAATTTTTGCCCCTAACTGTAAAATTTTGTAGCATATGATTAATAACAAAAGCCTTATTATTTGTTTCAACTATTTTTTCAGCACTATATTTTGCTTTGATATCTGTTACTGCACTATCAGTATTTTGTTTAAAAGTTAGTGAAAAATCTTTTACAGAAAATCCTATTAATCGTACATAAGAAACATATGAAACATTACCGTTTTGATTAGTTTCTTCGTTTCCAAAATCATTAGGATAAGTTATTTGTGTTTCTAAACTAATTTCTCCAGTTTCATCATTTCCTGTAGCACTTTTGAAAGAAACATTATTTATTCAACCTTTATCAGATAAAAAGGAATCAAAACTATTTAAATTTGTATTCATTGCAGAAGGCATCACTTCATCTAAAGCACTTGAATTTTCTAAATCTTTAGCTAATGTTTCAAGTGATGAAAAACTAATATTTGGATCTTTAGTAGGAGTAAAATCTTTAGAATCATCATCAAATTCTTCTACTGATGTTGACATTCATTGACCACTATTAGCATCTATAACTTGTTTTACTAAATAAAGATTTTTTGTATCAATATAAGTATCAAAACTTACATCTGATAAAGTATACGGAGAATCTTCAACATATGCATCAACAGAAACATTTTTACTTACATTCTCTTCTTTTAAGTTGATATATCTTGTGTTTGTATAGTATTTATCTAATTCAGTAAAATTACCATCTGTAATATTTGCTTCTTGTCCACTTAAGCTAAAATAAACAAAATTTGATTCTTTATCATAACCTACTGTGTCATACTCTCAAATGTTAATAGATACATCGCTTGGTAAATTTTTTAAATCTTCAACAGTTGGTGTTCTTAAAGATGAACTATTTTTATTATTCATGTTGTAAACTTTAGATTCTAAAGTTTTTAATGAAACAGATTTATTTGCTGTATTAACTAAAGATGGAAAGCTTGCAAAAGAAGCAAACATTGAATAATAACTATCAAGTAAAACACCAAAATTTTCAGATAGTGTATTATTGCTAGTATTTTCTGTAAAACCAGTGTAAAAAAATCTTTTGTAAACATTTTTAAAAACAGGAGAGGCACTCGAATTATTTACATAACCTCTGTCTGCAGTACCAGAACTAATATCAGCACCGTTTTTGTTAACTGTTCCAAACTCTGTTCCAATATTTACAAAATCATCATTAACAGGAACTACATAGTAGTCAAATGATTTTCTTAAATTATTTCCACTAGTCATAGAAATAGTAATTGCTGGAGATGAAACTCCTGTTTGATATGAAAATGTAAGATCTCCAATTCCACGTGTTAGTGCAGATAATCAAAACGTATAATTAATACCAACTTGTTTACTTGGTAAAAAACCAACTAACATAGAATTTGGAACACCAGTCATTGCTGTATATGTGAAGGTATTAGATGATTGATCAGATCCTTTAATATTAGAAAAACCAGTATTTTCATCAAATGACATAATTTTAGTAGAACTATTTACATCATTAACCGTATTACCTGAAGTAATAACTAGTTGATTTGAAGAATTAAAGAAAATGAATTCAGAATTATTTCTAACTCTTGCAATAACTTGATTATTACTTAATGTTGCATTTTCTGGAACAATAATTGCACCTGAATTAATATCTAATCCAAAAATAACCAAATTATTTAGAACTGTAATATTATTTTCATTTATTTCTTGCCCAAACAATACAAATAAAATGTTTTTACTTTCTAAATATGCAAAATTAATTACTTTATATGAACTAATATCATTAACTGAAAGAACACTATTATAATATTGTTTTAACAATGCATTATCAGTCAATTTATGACTTCAAAGCAATAATCCTGCATAAGTTGTTAAAGTAATAGTTTGTTTGCTTGCAGTCATTCCAACTGTTGCCCCACCTGCTTTTGAAGAGGCAGTGGAACTACCAGGTAAAGTTATATTTACTGGATAAGTATTATTGTCTTCATAAGAAACAATATAATCACCAAAACTAGTAATAGATAAATCAGTCACTGGTAAAGCATCTGTTAAATTTATGCTTTCATCATTTGTAGATTCATTAACACTTAAAGACTTGTTGACCAAAGAAATTGATTTATTTGAATTATTCAATGCTGCTAGTCCAATTGGTAATACAACCAAAGGAATTGAAAATAAAGAAAATAATCATTTCTTGCTTAAATATTTTTTCATAACTTGTAGAATAGAAACCTTAATATATAAAAAATCAAAAAATTTAAAAAAAACTAAAAAAAC
>CAMWHH010000128.1 GCA_947174035.1 uncultured Mycoplasma sp.
GAGTATGGAAAATAAGGTTGATGGTTTAAAATATTAGAAATTAAAATTTGAAAGAAAATTTGGATTCTAAATTAATAAAATGTAGTAAACGCATAAAAACTGATTCGACTTTTAGGAATGGTAAAATCTATTTATTTTTGGACAAATGTGGATTTAACATATATTTCTCTAAGAAGAATTTTATGCAGGGCGTAATCGGGAGCCCTGTTTTTTTATGCCACAAAAAGTGATATTTATTTATTTTTTTATAGTTTTTTAAATAATTTGATATATAATAATTAATTTATACTATTTGAGTTTATTATAATAAATTGATAAAATTAATATTAGTTTATATTGGATGCTTTTATTATGAATAATTTCAAATATAGTGATGCTACTAAATTAGAGTTGGAAAGAAAACTAATTGATAGATCTAAAAGAATTCATCAGCAAATCAAAATGCTTAATGAAAAGAAAAAAAACACAAATCTTTTATATGAAAAAAAAGAGTGTTCAGTTAAAATTCAAAGTTTGGAATATGAATTAGCAGATATAGAAGATTTTTTAGTAAACAAACTCCATTCAAGAAAAGTAATTGAAGATTTAATCACATCTAACAAAAAAGATAGTAAAGAAATTGAATATCTTTTAAAACACAAGAAGTTGTCTGAAAAAGACTACATGTATTTGTTAAGTAAAAAGATGGATTTAAATATTTTTATTTCAGAAGCTTTAAGAAACTTAAATTTTACATCTGATTATTATTCAGAATCAACAGTGCAAAAAGTGTTTGATAGAGAAGTTAATAATTTTTCATCTCAACAACAATTTAGCAATGACAACAGAAAAGAAATAATTAGAGAAATTATTCAAGAAGTTCCAGTAGAAATTGTTAAAGAAATTCCAAAAGAAATTATCAAAGAAGTTAAAGTACCTTACGAAGTTATCAAAGAGGTACAAGTTCCAATTATCAAAGAAATTCCAAAAGAAATCATCAAAGAAGTAAAAGTTCCTTATGAAATTGTTAAAGAAGTTTCAGTTGAAGTAATAAAAGAAATTCCAGTTGAAGTTCCTGTTGAAGTAGTTAAAGAAATCCCTGTTGAAGTAGTAAAAGAAATCATTAAAGAAGTAGAAGTTCCAAAAGAAATAATTCGTGAAATTATTAGAGAAGTTCCAAAAGAAACTATTAAAGAAGTTATTAAAGAAGTAGAAATCCCTGTTGAAGTAGTTAAAGAAATCCCAGTAGAAGTTATTAAAGAAATTGTTAAAGAAGTTGAAATTGATAAACCAATTACAACTGAATTAATTAAGAATTCAATTCGTGAAAGATCAGTTGATGAAATTAAAGAAATCATTAGCGAAGTACCTTTAGAATTGATTGGTGAAGTTATTAAAGAACTACCAAAAGATGTTATTTTTGAAATTTTGGGAATTTCACAACAAAATTCTACACAACAAGTTCCAGTTGAAATCCCTGTTGAAGTAGTTAGAGAAATTATTAAAGAAGTACCAGTTGAAGTAGTTAGAGAAATTATTAAAGATCAAAACTACCAACCTTCTCACATTTCAACAGATTTAATTAAAACTGCTTTAAAAGAAAGATCAGCTAATGAAATAAGAGAAATTATTAATGAATTACCACAATACTTAATTTTAGAAGCTGTAAAAAATATTCCTTTAAACCACATGCAAGAAGTTGTTCAAGGTTCAAGTTCTGAAGTGGTTAAAGAAATCATTAAAGAAGTACCAGTTGAAGTAGTTAGAGAAATTATTAGAGAAGTACCAGTTGAAATTGTTAAAGAAGTTATTAGGGATGTACCAGCTGATAAGGTTCAAGGTATTATTCAAGAAGTACCAGCAAACCAAGTTACTGAAATTGTTTCAGAAATTTCATTAGAACTATTAACTGAAGTACTAGTTGGATTACCACCTGAAATTGCAAAAGAAATTTTACAACAAGTATCACCAGATGTACTTAACCTTGTTGTTGCTGAACTGCCTGAAAGTGAAATTGAAAATCTTATCGTAGCATTACCACCAGATTTAGTTGAAAACATTTGTTTAAGAAACAATATTGTTACAGCAGGTGGTATTAAAGAAGTACCAATTGAAATTGTTAAAGAGGCTCCACCTGTAACAGTTTATAAAGAAATTACAGTACCAATTGAAGTGATTAAAGAAGTTAAAGTTTATGTTGCACCTGATGGAAGATTATTTGAAGATGAACAACATGAAAAAGAATTAGAACTAACTTTATCTAATGAATCATTACAAGCAATGGGAGTTCAACCAGAAACTTCAGAAGTTTATTATGATGATCAATATAATCAAGACTATCAATATGCAAATTCAGGAAATGTTGAAACTAATGTGATTTATGAAGAAGTAGCAGATGATGGACAAGACTATCAATATGGTTCAGCATTAGATCCAGAAAATAATATTCAATAAAAACAACAAAAATATAAAATACTTACACAACAAATTGTGTAAGTATTTTTTTATGTCAAATTTTTATAATAAGAAAGATAGTATAATTAAATAAATTTAATAATTTTTAAAAGAATTGGGGGTAAATATTCATGAAAAAAAGAATGAAAAAAAGCAATAGCTTTTTTACCAAATCTCTTATTATTAAATCTTTTAAAAATATTAAAAAAGAAGAAGGTTATGAAAATTATGTTGCAATAATGAAAGAACTTGGCAAGTAATTTAAATCTTTTTCATTACTCTTTTGAATTTTTATTTGTAC
>CAMWHH010000129.1 GCA_947174035.1 uncultured Mycoplasma sp.
GCACAACAATCTTTTTTAGAACATAATGCTTAGAAAGATGATTTCATTTTTCTAAAAAAACACTGTTTTAAAAAGTGTTTTTTTCTTTGCTTTTTAAATTAAATTATGTCAGTAAATTAAAAAAAGAAAATGTTTAAAAAACCTTTAAATATATTTATCATTTATTTTTTATTAAAATAAAATAATGATTTAACTTATTATTATGAATTTTTAATTTATAATATTTTTATGTTTGAAATAATAAAAGGATAGTAAACAAAACTATGGATGCATTACAAATTATTTTTTATGTACTAGCAATTGTAGCATTTATTATTGCTTTATTATTGTCAGGTCACGGAAATACTGGTGGAATTACACCAATGTCAGGAAATGATATTGAATTATTTAAAAAGACAAAGGATAGAGGTGTAGTTAAAATGCTACAATTTGTTCTATTTGTTTTAGTTTTTGTATTAATTACAATTGGTTTGATTATTAAGTTCACTTCTGGTTAATTTTTTATATGTATAAAAGAGAAAATAATAGTTTAAGTCCATTAGAAAAAAAGATTTTAGATTTTATTAAAAATGATAATCGTCCAATTCCGCTGCAAATTTTAGTTAAAAAAATAGATTACTTTAATAAAAAAGCGATTATTTCAGCTACTAACTATTTAATTGATAATAACTATTTAGAAAAATTAAATAATGGCAAAATAGTTTTAGGTTATACAAATGGTCCTTTATTAGAAAATGAAGTATTTGAAGGAACAATTATTTTAAACTCAAAAGGTGATGGTTTTTTTAAACTAAACGATCAAAAAGAATCTTTTGCATATGTTAATAAAAAAAATCTAAATTCTGCATTAAATGGTGATTCTGTTTTAATTTGTTTAATGGATAAAAAACCAACTTATGATGATTTAAAAGATGCTGTTATTTTAAAAATAGCGGAAAGAAATAGGGATTTTTTTACAGGTACATATTTTGTTAAAAAAGATATAAATGGTAATAAAGTTGAAGAAGTTAAACCAGATGATCAAAAAATCATTTCAAAAATCATTGTTAATGATTTTGAAGATAAATTAGTTAATGGTAGTAAAGTTTTATTTAAAATTGCAAATGTTACAAATCAAGCTATTTATTGTGAACCATGAAAAGTTCTAGGTCATGTTGATGATGTTGGAACTGATATTATTTCAATTGTTTATGACAAAGGAATTGAGCCAAATTTTAGCGATGAAGCTAATAAAGAAACCGAATCAATAAATTTTAATTTTAGTGATACTGAAGACAAAAAAAGAACTGATTTATCACACATTAATTTTGTTACAATTGACCCACCAACTTCTAAAGATATGGATGATGCAATTTGTGTTATTAAAAACAAAGATGGTAGTTATAAATTGTATGTTGCAATAGCTGATGTAAGTTATTATGTAAAATTACACTCAAAGTTATGAAGCACTATTTTAGAAAGGGGAACATCAATTTATTTGGTTAACCAAGTGATTCCAATGTTACCTCACAAATTATCAAACAACATTTGTTCATTAAATCCATATGAAAAAAGGTATGCACAAATTTGTGAGATGGATATAGATAAAAACGGTAATTTTTTAGATATCAAAGTTTATAGTGGAATTATTAACTCAAAACATAAGTTTGCATATGATGATGTAAATTTATATTTTGATACTAAACAAAAAAAAGAAGGTGTTAATTCTGAAATCTATCAAATGATAGATACATGTGCAGAATTAGATAAATATTTAAGTGCTAAACATGAAAAAGAAGGATACATTGATTTTGAAATTTTAGAACCAAAAATTATTTTGGATGAAAAAGAAAAAATTAAAGAAATTGTTGTCAAAGAAAGTGGAAAAGCCCAAAAAATGATTGAAAATTTTATGGTTGCAGCCAATGAAGCTGTCACAATAAAATTCAATGAATCTAATTCACCTTCAAATTTTGTTTACCGGGTTCATGATAGACCAGATGAAGTAAAAGTTGAAGCATTCAAAATAGAAGCTAAAAAAATTGGGTTTATCTTTGATAATTCAGTTAAAGAATGAAAACCTGATACCATTTCAAAATGGTTAAAAAACAACAAAAATAACCCTAACAAAGAATTAATTAATATGATTTTATTAAGAACTATGGCTAAAGCAAAATACCAAACTCATAATATTGGCCATTTTGGTTTATCAATTAAATATTACACTCACTTTACTTCTCCAATTAGAAGACTAGCAGATGTAATTGTTCATTATTTGCTAAAAATGTTTGTCCATGAAAAAAACAATTTTACCAACCAAGAAAAAGATTATTTATTACAAAATTTAGACACTTTTTGTGAAATTGCCAATAAAACAGAAATAGTAGCAGTTGAAACTGAACGTGAAGTTAATGCAATGAAATTTGCTGAATATATGGAACAAAAAGTTGGAAATACTTACAATGGATTTGTAAGCTATATTACAAGTTTTGGGATCTTTATACAACTTGAAAACACAATTGAAGGACTGGTTAAACCAATGAATATTAAAGATGATTTTTATGTTTTTGATAAAGATAATTTGATATTTGTAGGAAAAAACAAAAAAAGAACCATTTCTTTAGGACAAAAAGTAAAAATAAAAGTTATTGGTGCAAGTAAAGAAACAAGAAAAATTGATTTTGAAATTATTGAATATTTATAAAAAAATTGTACAAAGTTTCAAAAATTTTATTTAGGAAATTTTTTAAT
>CAMWHH010000130.1 GCA_947174035.1 uncultured Mycoplasma sp.
AAGAAATAATAAATAAATTTTTTAATATTGACATCAGTAAAAATGTCTTTGAATTAATTGATAATTTTTTTAACAAAAATTATGAAAAAATAGTTAATCAAATTTATTTATTTGAAACTTTAAAAATAGATTTTTTAGAAATCTTTAATGTTATGGTCTCTCAATTGTTTTCTTTGAAATTTTATAGATTGAATTATTTGAAAAATAAAAGTTATTCAAAAATTTGTCAGGATTTTTCTGTGCAAATGTTTCAAATAGAAAAATTAAAAAAATTAATTCTCAATCTAGATGTTTTACAAATTGATATATTTTTAAATAATTTGTTAAAATTGAATATACTTTATTTGAGCAAAAACAAACAGCTATCAACTTATTTAAAGGTAATTCTTTTGAATGGAGGTGAGTATGGACTATAAAGAACTAAAAAAAATTTATGAAACACAGTATAGCAATTTAACAAAATTACTCGAAAATAAAAATTTTGTTTTATTAATGGAAAAAGATGAATTATTAAAATCAAATTTTATTGATCAAATTTCTGTTTTGAAATTTTTAGAAAAAAAACTTTCTGATCCTAATTTAATTGAAAAAGAAATTACTAATTCTAAAAAAAGTAAAAAAAAATTAGATGTAATTGATATTAAAGATTTAAACAAATCCAGTGATTGTTCACTACAATATATAACAGCTATTGGTCCAATTGGTTCTTTAAATGATTTTAAAGATATTAAAAAAACAGAAGAAATAAAAGATGTAATAAAATACTTTGATGTTTTTTTAAAAAACACTTATAAAAAAGATTTAAAAAGTTTTTTAGATAATGATTTTAAAGAAGTTGTTAAAGCAGAAAAAGTTTCAAATGATTCATTCAAAGCAGAAACATCACAAACCAATAATTTTGGATTTATGGGAGGATTTGCTAATCCAAACAATAACATGTCATACGAAGCTTGAAAAGATCAACAAGCATTTATTGCGGCTAATCAACAATTAAAAAAATTGGTTGATACTGGAGAGTTTTATTTATTTAAATCAAAACCTAAGTTTTTTATAATTAATAAAATAATACTTTCATCTATTCTTGTGTTGATATGTTTAATGTGATTTATTGTTTTTTTATTACAAATAATAGTAACTTCTGAACAAGTTAAATACGGTGGATACATATGGTATGGTAGTTCTAATGATGCTCAACCTATTTCGGTAGTATCGGGAAGTGAAATTTTTTCATACATAATTACTATTTTATCGATTATATATTTTGGAATATGATGTTACAAACTATTAAAAAGGCCAAAATCAGAAAATGAAAAATTTGCTTTTGATAAAAAAGCAGCATGTATTGTAATTTTTCTAATTTTAATTTTGGGATCAATATTTATTTTTCTTTTAACAAGTTGAATACCAAATTTAAGTGGAGTACAAAAATTTAATGACGGGACTTTCAATGGTACTACCAATGCAAATATTTCTGTTCATAATTCTGATATTGCAAAATCTGCTTTTGCTGCTTGTACATGAATTAGTTTAGTTAGCGTTTGTTCATTTGTTTTTCTTATTCTTTGAATAATTATATGTTGAATTTATGCTCCTAAACCTGATACAGAAAGAATACAAATGAAATTGGAAGAACTTGCCAAATCAATAAAAAGTATGCAAGGTTAAAACTAAAAGTGAAAACTTTTAGTTTTTTTTATACATAAATATTTATATGAGTAAAATAATAAAACATAGTATAGGAAAAAATAATGAAAAAATTATTAGTTAAAAAAACTTCTAAACAAAAAATAATTGAATTCTTTTTTCCTCTATATCCACTAAAAGTTTTCTCTAGTATTAGTTCAATTACAGTGCTATCAGTTTTAATAGCTTTAAGAATGGTTTTACAGCTTACATCTTTTTATATACCGATTTTTAGCTTTTCTATTTCAGTATCATGAACACCTTTGATTATTATTGGTTGACTATATGGACCAATATATGGTTTTGTTGCTGGTTTCATCACAGATTCACTTGGGATACTGATGTCTGGTAGTGTTTGATTTTGATTATATGCAATTCAAGAACCAATGGTTGGTTTCATTGCTGGTCTTTTTGGATATTTTTGTAGAGTAAGACTATCAAAAAATGCATCTGATAAAAAAACAAAAATTAAGGATTTTGTTATTTTTGATTTCTTTTTAATCTTTTTTTCAGGAATATCTATTTATTTTTTAATTGAGTTCACAAATAGTTCTGTTTCCTTTGAAGGTAAAAGTAAATTGGAAGAAATATTTTTTGTTTATTCGAAATGAGTTATTTTAGGTGTTATGAGTTTTTTTCTGATTTTTTCTAATATTTTAGAAATTATTTTTTATAAAAAATTTTTTAAAAATTTTATTTTTTGCTCATGATTAATTTCTTTGGTCTGCATTCTTTCGATTTTAATGTCTTTTCTTTTAGGACCTATTTCCGCAAACGAATTTTATAAATACATGTATGGCAATGATTCACCGTATTTTGTAAAATATGGAACAATTTTTTATTTAATACCAAGAGTTTTTAAAGAATCTATAAAAGCACCTATTCAAGTTTTAATATTGATTATTGTTATTCCAATAGCATCAAATTATGTTGAAAAAATGAAAATGGCAAAATTTTTAAAATGGAATGGTTAAAAATAAAAAAAACATAGATAATTTTCTATGTTTTTTTATGCTTTATTATTGTTTAAAGCTAA
>CAMWHH010000131.1 GCA_947174035.1 uncultured Mycoplasma sp.
TTCATTATCTTTTTTATCAAGAATTAAATTTTCATTTTTAACTTGAGCTAAATTAGTTTCAGGTGGTGGTTGAATAAATTTTTCATTAATATTATCTTTTTTCATTTTCTATCCTTTATGTATACTGTGCATCTTTACTAACAGTAATACTACCATCTGGAGTTAAACCACCTCAAAACTCTGTTGTAGAACTACTCATAGGAGCTGTAGGAACTGCTCAAGCACCTGTTGTATATTGTCCATCTTCTAATAAAATACGATAATTGTTATCATAAATTTTGTAGTCAGTTAATAATCAGTACTCTCTTCCATTTGCATTTGTATATGATAAGAAAGTGTTTGCTAAACGGTTTGCTGTACCATTTTTACCTAATGGATTTAAATCACTAAATTTTTTAACATCTGGTGAAATTTTATTTCCACTACTATCTGCTGTAACTACTCCAATTGGTTGAAATGGAGTGTTACCACCTGTATATCACACAAATTCTTGCAATGTATAATTGCTAATATAACTATCTTGAACATCAACACCTAATGCATTTAAAAATGATTTAGCTTTAACTATATTTCCGTTTCCACTTGGGTGTAAGTTATCACTAGCTAAAAATAGTTGATCTCTTTTAGTAAAAGTTCAATCTGTTTCAATTTTATTTAATTCATCATAAACACTTTGGTTATAAATTACATTATTTTTAAATTCACTTTCACCAGTAGTTGGTGCAAATGTTTCTTGAAGTTTTTGGTTGTAAGGTACTGGAATACCAGATCTGTTAGTATTATCTGTTGGATTAATTCCATTAATTACAATAACCACTTCTGGATTTGCTCTGATTGCAGCTTGAATCAAAGTTTTCATATTATTAACATATTGGTCAGCTGTTGCATAAGTTACTTGTCCATTTTTTAAGTTTGTAGTTACTACACCATCAGTAATTCCTAACCCGATTGAAATAACATCAGGTTTATATTTTAAAATATCTGATTCAATTAAATAAGGGTCAACAGCACGGTTTGTGAAATTACCACTCTGTGCAGCATTAACAAAAATATCATCATATCTTTTTCATTCATTCATTACACTTTTTTGAACAGATTCTGGATATGTATCAAACCCTTGGTTGTGTAATGCACCATGATCAATACTATCACCTATAAAAGTTCAAACTAGTGGTTTAGATTTATCATTAAATCTTTTCATAAATCTTGTTTTTGCATCATTTTCATCATTTTGATCAGTTGATAATGATTTTGTTTCAGTTTCAATTACACTGTTTGTATTATCTAAGTTACCTTTAACAATATCGAATGCATTTCCATCTGCATCAAAAACAGTTAATACAAAATCATTTTTTAAATCTGTTGGAGCAGTTGTGTATAAATCAGTTGTATAAACATTAATGTTATCAATTGTAATTTTATTGTCTTCAACAATAGTTGAATCTTTTACAACAATTGTTCCACTTGTGCTTCCTAAGTTTGTATATTTCAACATTCAACTAACTTGGTCTCCATTTTGCACTCCTCCTTCATTAAAAGAAATTGAAAAGGTTGCAATATTGTTTGCAATGTCTACTTTATCTACATTTACTTTCAAATTATTTTTACTACCTAAAGTACTTCATTGAAGTGGTTTAGCATTTAAATGCGTTTTAGAATAATCAGTTCAATCTGCTGGAACTCATTCAGCATTTTTTACTGTATTTCAAGGTTTCATAGTTTTTAAAATGCTTTTAGCAACTTCATTGCTACCAATTCTTGTTAATGTAAAATCAGGGTTTACATATTCATAAAAATATTGGTATTGTAAATCATTAAATAAATCTTCATTATCAACAAGTAACACTCTTGGGATTTGTTTATCTGTTAACTCTGACAGAATACGATTTGCTCTTGTGTTTAGTTTTGAAATATTATCATTATACTTAGCAATCTTTTCATCATTATTTGGATTTGGAATTTTTCAATGCTTCATAAAAATTAAATTAGAAGTATTGTTTCTAAGTTGTAATGCTTTATTTACAAAAGTTCTCAAATCATTTTCAAATTGATCTAATGACTTGTTAATATCTTCTACTTCCGCATATTCAGTACCAACTATTACCACAACATTTTTTGGATCCAAATTTTTAACTTTAAAATCATAATTATCATTAATGTCTTTTAAAGTTTGATATGGTTTTGCAATATTAATACAAAATCTTCCTAATGATGTGTAAGCAGCTGATGGATCATTTCCTCCTTGTGAAGCCATTGTTCATCGAACATTTTCTTCATACATTCCAACTACATTTCTAAAGTTTTTGTTGTTGTCTCAATCTGGAAAAAAATCTTTTCCTCCAACAAACAAATATGTATTTTCAATAGCATCTTGGAATTTTTTGTTGTCACCAGGAAGAAGTGAAATTCTATCAGCATTGTTTGCATATGCAAATGCTGAGTCAGCTACTGCTGTTCCTAAATTTTGTGGAATTTGATATCTTAAAGATTCATATTCATCAGCATGATTTTTTCTATAATCTGCAAAAAAAGCAGTTGATGCAATAAATGGTACAGCTATAATAACAGCTGACACAGCAAAAACTGATGAAAGGAACCCAATTCATTTTCACATCTTTTTTTTCATTTTCATTTTCCTTTGTATGTAAATTAAAAATTTTAAATACTTATACCTTATATATAAAC
>CAMWHH010000132.1 GCA_947174035.1 uncultured Mycoplasma sp.
TGCCCTCTTGAAGATGCGCAACAGGCTCGCCCGAAAAATAATTATAATTTACAAAAAATTTAAAGATTGATTAGTTTTCAATATTTATATTGGGGCTCTTGAAGTGAATTTTTTTATTTGAATGCTTTCAGGTATTAAAAGAACAGGAACATAAATAAAATCTATATCATTTTCAATTTGATTGCCACTATAGTCTATATATATTGGTTTTATTTTATGAATTTGTAAAAAAAGAGTGTTTTCATATCCATATTCATTATTTCAATTGCCATCACCTGGATAAAATCTATCTTCACCAGAATTTGCATTAGAACCCTGAAAAATTTGCTTTATTCCTCATGAATTTTCACTTATTGGAAAACAACCTCTAGTTCTTGGTTCATTTCTTTTGTCTATATCATCTAAAAATACAACATTAACTTTTACATTGTTTAAATGACTTTGCTTTTTCAATTCATTAAGTAAGTCCTCTTCTATAAAAATAGATATTATATTTTTATATCTTTCAAAAAAAGTATCAGAATCTAAAACTATTTTTTTATAAAAATATTTTTTACTAAATCTTAAATATTCTTCTGAATTATTTAAAACATTAATAATGTTATTAAATTCATCTTTTTTCATTAGAAATTTTTGAACATTATTTTCATAGTATCTGCTAATTAAACTTGTTATTTCTAAAGGGGCTTTGCTTGTAGGTATTAAATCCTTTTTTGCACAAAGAATTGAATACATAACATTTTTTAAAGGTTCTTTGTACTCTTCAGCTCCTTTTAAACTATTTCAAAAAGAATTATTAACAGCATTTATTTCTTTAAAATCTTCTGCTATTTTTTTAGTAGTAAAAATTTTTATATCATCTAAAATGTCTTTTCTGTAACCAAATCATCTAGCTCTTTGCAATAGCGTGTCAATTGCTGATATACTTTTTGCTCTATTTGTAAAAAAAGTTACCAACAAATTATCTAAAGTTATACCTCTTTCTAACATTCTACTACCAATTAAAATTGAACATTGATTTCCATTTAAAATTGCTTGATCATTTCTATCACTATTAACTAGATATACTTGTGCAGATTTCATTACAAATTTTAATCTTTCTAAAATCTTTTTATCTAATTTAAAATTATCAAAATATTTGTCTGAAATTTTTTTCAGATAATCAACATAATTCTTATATGAAATGTCATCTTCATTTTTTGATAATATTCCCACTTTTGCTTCTATATACTCTGTTACAATGGTATTATACTCATCATGTTTGATTTTAAAAACATCTGTATGAATCAACATATTAGTGTGACTTTGTTCTGTAAAAGCACCAGATTCCAAATTTCTAGTAACTAATAAAAAATAATAATTAATTGCTTCATGAAATTCTTCTGTATTATGTCATGGAGTGTCTTTTTTTAAATTATCAAATTTTTCATTTATTATTTGAAAATATTTGCTTTGATTCTTAGTAAATTCATTAATTCCAACATATCCTTTCCCAGGATCAATACAAAAAACTCAATTTGGAAAAAGTGATTTTTCTTTATCCATTAAAATATTAACTAATGGAGTAGCAGTAACAGTTAAATAAGTAGAATTGGTTGTTTCTAAGAGAGATTCTATTTTTTTGTAAGTTTTACTATCTTTAAAAACACTATGAGTTGCTGATGCTAAATCACCTTCATCATCAATAACAAGAACTTTTTCTTTTTCAAAACCATAGGAACTTAAAATTTCTCTAATCTTGTCTATTTTAGGTCCTTTTAAAATTGGTATAATTGAAAAATAATTAGAATCTAAATTTTTATTTAAAACTTTTCTACTTTCTTCAATATTATTTAAACTTTTTTGTTCAAAAAATTTTAAAAAATTTTTATTTTTATTCCACTCAAGTGATTCTTTTAATCTTTCTACTGTTTGACCATGAAGTTTGTTATCTAAAGATGTTAAAACAATTATTATTTTATAGTTTTCAAAAAAAGCATTTACTATCACAGAAATAAAATTTATAGTTTTACCAGATTGAACATGACCAACTAATAATCCTTTTCTTTCACTTTTTTCTTTCCCATCTAAATCTTTAATTATTTGTTCACCTTTTTCTAAAATTTTATTTCTTTCATCTTGATCTTCGATTTTTTTGTTTAAATATTTTTTAAAACTTTCTAAAATATGATTTTGATTATTTTGATTATTAATAAACATATTATTTTTCCTTTTCTTCAATTTTTAAATGTTTTTTAATACATTTATTTAGTTGGTCCCTAAAGTGTCCATGATTATCACATAATCTACTGTGCTTTATTTCAGCAAAAGAAAAATAAACACAAAATCTGATGATTTGATTTTTAACATTTTCAATATCATCATTAAAGGGACTGAAAAAAGGCAAATCTAAATTTAATTCAAGTATATACTTGTTTTTTTCTTTGTACTTTATTGAAAGTCAATCTTTTTCTTGAGTTTCTAAACCTCTCAAAATTATTAAATCAAAGTAATATTTTGTGCCATCTTTTTCTTCAATAGAAAATTCAAAACCTTCATTATTTTCCTTTTTTACAAAAGTAAAAGCTTCAAAGACATTATCTTCTTTTATTTTTTCTTCTATATCTTTAGCTACTTCTTTGTTTATTATTTCTTTTCTTTCTAATGATGATTTGTTGTTTCTTAAATTTCTAGAT
>CAMWHH010000133.1 GCA_947174035.1 uncultured Mycoplasma sp.
CAAGTAACATTAAATTTATTTTTGGATAACTTTTAAAATTCATAAAAATCAAAACACATTTTTAAATAAGTATCTTCTTCTATATTTTCAGGTCTTATTTCCAAATTGACATTATTTTTTTTAAAAACTTCAATTATTCTTTCTTTGTTGTAAAACTTTTTTAAATTATTAAAAATTGTTTTTCTTTTTTGTGAAAAACATTTTTTTAAAAACACTTCTAGTATTTCAAATTTTTTAAAATCAAAATTTTCTTTTTTTGAAAATTTTATAACTGTTGATTCTACTTCTGGTTTTGGAAAAAAACATGAATTTGAAACATTAAAAAGTTTTGATATGTTGCTTGTTAAATTTAATAAAATTGTGAAGTTATTGTATTTTTTTGTTCCTACTTTAGCAATAATTCTTTCAGCCATTTCTTTTTGAACCATTAAAACTGCTTCACTAAAATTTGCATATTTTAAAATTTTGAAAATTACTTGTGAAGAAATGCTATACGGTAAATTAGAAATGATTTTGTAGTTTAATGATTCTAAACTTTTAAAATCAAATTTCAAAATATCTTGATTAATTATTTTTAAATCAGGAAATTCTTTTTTTAAAAATTCTACAAGTCTTTTATCAAGTTCTATTACAGTTAAGTTTTTAGATTTTTCTAAAATTTTTTTGGTTAATGCACCAAATCCTGGTCCTATTTCCAAGACACTATCTGATTCTTTTATATTTAAACAATCAACTATTTTTTGTTTAATTGTTTCATTAGTTAAAAAATTTTGCCCCAATTTTTTTGAAGCAAAAAATTTATTTTTTTTAATGAACTCACTAAATTTGTTTTTTTGGTTTTCCATAAAAACTATTTTATTCCAAGTTCTTTTAATTTATCCTCTAAACTTATTCCTTTTTTTCTTTTCTTAATAACATAATTGTGAAGAATTAAAGATTGAATAATTGTAAATATAGAAGATAAGAATCAATATAAACCAACGCTGGCTGGAGATTGGACAACTATAAACACTAGTACAACCATTATAATAGTTTGAGTTATTCTCATTTTCTTAGCTGAATCTTTCCCTTTTTGAGAAAGTGTTTTAGCATTTACATTTCTTCTTTTTGCTAATATTTGAGGTATCTTTTGAGAAAGAATTTGAGTTGGAACAATTATTAGTAAGAAGAAAATGAAAATCCATCCAGTAGATATATCTGAAGTTATTTCAGAAAGAGGAGATGCACTAAGTGCTCATATTCCAAATAAATTTACAACCTTAATAGGTCTAAGAATTGTAACAACACGATATACAATTAAGAAAATTGGCATTGTTACAAATATTTGTTCAAACATAGCAAAAGGTTTTATATTGTACTTTTTATAAATTTCATTAGTTTCAATTTGTTTTCTTTGCCGCATTGCCATGTCTTTTTTTACATCTTTATATTTGGCATTAATTTCTGCTAGTTTTCCTTGAATTTCAGACATCCGCTCTGATTGTAATGTGGACCTTATAGAAATCAAGAAAGTTATTACCCTAATTATAAAAAGCAAAACAAATATTCCAAGAAGTGCATCAAGACCACCTCAAGCATCCCTTAATGGATACATAATATTTAAAACAAGGATAGCTCCTGGATAAACAAATAATCCAAAGAATGGTCCATAATCATTAATATTTCAATAATTTGAAGAAAATGCATAATATTCTTGATTAAATCCAGCAGCTAAATCATACCTATAATCACCTGTTGTACCAAAAGGAAAACCGAATTCCATTCCAGATCCAATTGATGTGCTGGTTTTAACTGTTGGATCAACCATTGTTTGAAAACAACCTCAAAGTCCCATTAAAAGTAAAAAAGCATAAACAAATAATTTTGTGAATTTCAAAATGATTTTTAAAATCTTTATTACTTTATCCTTCTTTGCTTTGGATGGATCAACAGCTTGAGATCACAAAGGAGAAACAACAACATTATCATTTAAATAAGTGTTAGACATAAATATTTATTTTGTTACTTCTCCTTTCATTTTTTTTGATTTAATTTTAAATAGATTTTAGCAATTAAATTTAATAAATCTTTTTTTTTATCAAAAAAATTAACATCAAAATAGTTATTTTTTGGAACAATTAAAAAATCTATTCCATAAATTTTATTTTTTATTTCATAAACAATTGATCTAATTTGTCTTTTTATTTTATTTCTTTCAACAGCTAATTTAAAATTTTTTTTATTTGGTGCTATTGCATAACGAAAATGTGATAATTTGTTTTTAGAAACATAAATAATAAAAAAAGAAGAATAATATACAGTTTTGTTTTCAAAAAGATTATTAAAGTCTTTTTTACTTTTTAAAACATTACTATTCTTCATAAAAAATTATTGGTCTGAAACAGTTAGATTATGTCTTCCTTTTTGTCTTCTTCTTCTAATTACTTCTCTTCCATCAGAAGTTGACATTCTGTTTAAAAAACCATGTTTTTTAGCTCTTCTTTTTTTATTTGGTTGATATGTTCTTTTCATTACTTTTCCTTTTCAAACTCAATTATTAATTTGTTAGTATAATAAAAATGCAAACAATATTTTTAATATTATCACATTTTAATATTTATTAATACACATTTAAAAATAAAATAGTTATTATG
>CAMWHH010000134.1 GCA_947174035.1 uncultured Mycoplasma sp.
TTCATTTTTAGGAATAAAATTTAAATTTTCTGATGATAATTATTATTCACTTTATTCTTTTTTTAATTCTGATTTAGAACTTGCAGAAAAAACTAGAGAAGCAGATGTGGGCATTATGAACAAATATTTTATTTTTCCACAAAAAATATGATTTAAATATGGTAAAAAACCTGAAATTACTAAAGATCCACCTGTTGGTTTTTGTTTTAAGTATTTGTTTTCAACAGGTTTTTGATTTTTAGGTATTCTAAGTTTAATTTATAATTTATTAAAAGTAAAAGATGATTTTTTGAAAAAAATAAATGTTATTGGTGGAGTATTTTCAATTTCTTGATATTTAATAAACATATTATCAATATTATTAATTTTTCCAATAATAAACCAAACTAGCTTTTTACATTTATCTCAGTCATTTTCAGAAATAGAAAAATATTTAATAAGAATTACTATTTTACTAGCAATTAACATAGTTTATATACATGCTATTGGACTATGTATAAGTATTGTTGTTAAAAATCATTTGATGCCTTAAATTTATTTAACAATTACCATTTTGTTTGATTACTTTTTGATATCAGTAAAAACTATCTTTACAATAACGTTTCATATCTTTCAAATCAAATTCATCTCGATTCACATAAATAAAACCATATCTTTTAGAAACACCTTCATGGGTAGAAACTAAATCAATTACACTTCATGGACAATAACCAATGATTTTTACACCATCAGAAACTGCATATTTCATTTGCTGAATATGTTGTTTTAAATATTCAATTCGATAATCATCATGAATTTTAAAATCTTTTGTTAGTGTATCATGTGCTCCTAATCCATTTTCTGACACTAATAAAGGTAAATTATATCTTTCATATAATTCTTTAAATGTTAGTCTAAATCCCACTGGATCTATAGTCCAACCAAATTGTGTTTTTCCTAAATATTCATTTTTCACAAAAGAAAACATATTGGGTATATCAAACATGTTGTGTTGATCTATTTTTTTATTTTCATTGTTTTCTTTATATTTTTGAACAGTGTGAGAACTATAATAATTGAATGCAATAAAATTTGGTTTACCAGCCTTAAAAATTTCTATATCATTTTTTCTAATGTCTGGAAAAGCATTCATTTCTTTTAAAAAATTTAAAACCTCTTTGTTATATTCTCCCTTAACTGCTACATCTAAATATCATCAGTGTAATATTGCTTGTGCTTTTTTTGAAGCAAGCAAATCTTCTGGACTGCTTGTTTTTGGATAACATATTGAAACATTTGGAGCAGGGCCTATTTTTGAGTTTGGAAACATTTTATGCAATAGTTCAAACACAATAGATTGAGCTATTAACATATTATGATTTTGGCTTGCGATTATTTTTCATTTGTTTACTGCACTTTCTTGTTTAATACCAATTACATCACCAACCATTGCTATCATATTTTGTTCATTGATAGTTATTCAATATTTAACTTTATTACCATATTCTTTAAATAGTATTTTTGCAAAATCAACAAATGCATCTACAATTAAATCTCTATTGTTTCATCCACCTTTCTTTTCAAGTTCTAAAGGTAAATCAAAATGAAACATTGTAACAATTGGTTCAATATTATATTTCAATAGTTCATCAATTAAATTATGATAAAAATTAATTCCTTTTTGATTTATTTTCCCTGTTCCTTTAGGGATAATTCTTGATCAAGATATTGAAAATCGGTATGCTTTTAAACCTATTTTTGCCATTAGCTTTACATCTTCTTTGTAAAAATGGTAGTGATTACTTGCTACTTTAAAATCAGATATTTTAGACCAATCTATTGAACTGTTATCATTACTATTTTTTTCAATATCTTGAACTGATAATCCTTTTCCATCTTCATTTCATGCACCTTCAAATTGGTATGCACTAGAAGATGCTCCCCATAAAAATTCTTTTGGAAAAAAATTTTCTTTTTTCATTTTTACACCATACATTATTTTTATTTATATTAAAGTTATTTTTTATTTTATTATTGAATTATTTTTTTATCAATTTTAATTTTTTAGATATTTAACATCTTTAATATTAAATAACAAAAATTTAAATTAATAAATAACAGCAATGCTAGAATAAAGTTAAATAGATAATTAGGGAGAAAGAAAAATGAAGCTTTGATCTTCAAGTTTTGGTATCATATCTATTTTAGTATCAATGTTAAGTGGTATGGGAATTTCAGGTGTAAATGAATCTAACATTCAATATCATGTAGCACCTGATTGTGTTTCAACATCTGATTTTATTGAAAATAATTTTCAAGCATTTGTGTCTTCATATAATGAAAGTGTTGAAGATAGTAATTTATTTCTAAATGCAACATATGTAGAGTCTAAAAAAAGTGTAACAAATTTAGATGATAATTCAAAAGCAATATATCTAGATTTTAATGATGATAATGGGTATGCATTAATTGGCAATAATTATTTAATATTAGATTTTGCTACAACTGGTGATTTATATTATTTAAAAGATGTAGATAATCTATTATTTAATCAAACTGATGGTTTTGTATATGAAACAGAATTTGGTTATGCTAGATATGATTTTAAATATCCTAGTGAAAAAGATTTAGAAAA
>CAMWHH010000135.1 GCA_947174035.1 uncultured Mycoplasma sp.
AAATGAATATAAAACAAAAAATAAAATGAGAGCAAAAATTAAAACAATATTTGAAATTAAAAAAGGAACAAATCTTTTGTGTTCAAAAAAAGAAAATGCGTTTATTTTATTTTCTTTAGGTTTTTTTAAATTTGATTTAATAGTAATATTTTCAAATCTATTTAAATTTTTTTCAGATGTATTTAAATCATTCTTTTTCTCAAATGCTTTATTACTTAAATCGATTTTCACAAGTTAACCACTATTTTTTTATATCTTATTATAATAATTAAAAAAGAAAAATAAAAAATATTGTCAAAGGATGCAACAATATTTTTTATTTAAATTTATAAAATTTTCATTTTATTAACAAAATAATTGAACTATTTTAATTTTTAAAACTAAATTTTTTATTTAGTAAAATTAGCTTGCTGTATTCATACTCGTATTCATAAACATGATTGTAAAAGAAATAATGTAATTTTTTTGACTATTTTTTCAAACAACTCCTTCTTTCAGTGTAAAAATAAAACCAACAGATAAAGAAGAAAATTGCTCACTTTTTGAGTCAACAATGCTAACAGTTCCAATAACTAAATCACTACTGATAGCATTAGAATTAACATCGCTTAGATTTAAATCAACACTTGAACCAGTAGTAGTATTAGTGTTTTTAAACAAATTAATATAAGTGGTTACAAAAGTTTGAAAATTGCTAACTTCTCTAAAATTTAAAGCAGTATATGTAGTAATACTATCCATTGACTGTTGATTTCAATCAGCAGAACTTCAAATTTCATTTTTAAAATCCTCTACTGTTTTATTATTTTCATTACTGATTCCTGAAAACATTAAAACACTTCCGTTTTGAGTTTCTGTGACATAGTATTGATTATTAGAATTGTCAACAATATCAGATGTTTCATTTGATGATTGTGATGTTTCATTTGAATTACCACAAGAAACCAAAGTTATTGGAACAAGAATTGAAGGAACCAAAAGTAGGAAAGATAATCTTTTTTTATTAAATTTTTTAACCATAAATAAATAATCCTTTCATATTAATTTAAAAAGACTAATTAAATTTTATATAAAAATAAACAGGGATTATTAAAAATTTACACCAAAAAATTCTTTTGCATTTTGCAAAACTTTTTTTTCAACTTCTGAAATTGGTAATTCTTTTATTTTTGCAATGAACTCTACAGTATGTTTAACATAATGTGGATAATTTTTTTTACCTCTAAATGGCACAGGTGTTAGATAAGGCGAATCAGTTTCAACCACTAGTTTATTTAGATCAATTTCTTTTACTGCTTCTTGTAAACTAGTTGCATTTTTAAAAGTAACAATTCCTGGAATTGAAATATAACAATTTTTTGAAAGATAAAAATTTGCCTCATTTAAATTCGAAGAAAAACAATTAATTAATTTTTTTATATTTTGATATTTTTCTATAATTGGTTTAATTTCATCAAAAGCATTTCTTAGATGAAACATAATTGGTAAATTATATTTAATTCCAAGTTCTATTTGCTTATTACAAAAAATTTCTTGTTCTTTTTTAAATTTATCTGAATAATAAAAATCTAATCCAATTTCGCCTATTGCTACAATTGAATTTCTGTTTTTTACAATTAATTCATCTAATTTTTTAAAAATTAAATCATCATTTAAATAGTTTTCAACTTCATTTGGATGAACACCAACACAAGCTTTCATAAGGCTTGGATATTGATTTGCTAATTCAACTGCTTTAATAGAACTTTTTAAATCACATCCAACACAATTTGTAAATGTATTATTAATTTCTAAATTTTTAATACAATCTTTTAATTCATCTTGATATTCTTCCATATTTAAGTGACTGTGAGTATCATAATATTTAATCATTTTATTTACCTAAACAAAAATTTTTAAACATTTTATCTATAATATTTAAATCTTTTTCTAATCCCATAATAGTACAAATTTTTTTATAAACTAAAGTTAAATCTTCTACTAATAAATCCAAAGGAAAATTATTCAAAGCATTTTCATATGACTTTTTTAAAATAACTAAAATTTCTTTAACAATTTGCTATTCATTGTCAGAACAAATTGATAAATTGTTTGCTAAATTAAAATCTTCTTTTTTAAAAAATAATTTTAATTTATCTAATAAATTACTTATATCTTTATTTAGTGCAGAAATTTTTATTCCATTTAAATTAGGGTTTGCATCTATTCCAAGATCTGATTTGTTTTTAACAATTACATAATTTTTATTACTAATAAACTTTAAAATTTCTTTTTCTTGGTTATTAATAGGTTTTGATGAATCAATTAAAAAAATAATAAAATCAGACTCATTAATAGTTTCTAATGTTTTTTTGATTCCTATTTTTTCAATTTCATTTTTAGCTTTTCTAATCCCAGCTGTATCAATAAAATTTAAAAGTATTCCATCAACATTAACAGATTCATTTATTAAATCTCTAGTTGTACCTTTAATGTTAGATACAATAGCTTTATCTTTGTTTAAAATAGCATTCAATAAAGATGATTTACCAGAATTTGGTTCACCAATAATAGCAACATTAATTCCATTATATAAATAACTAATTTTTTTATAGTCTGTTATTACTTTACTA
>CAMWHH010000136.1 GCA_947174035.1 uncultured Mycoplasma sp.
TTTTAGTTTATCAGCAATCATAAATCAATTATTTTTTAGAAATATTTTATAAAAAATCAAAATTTTTATGTATAATATAAGTTTTGATACAAAATTTATTTTTTTTCTTTTTTAACAATTTCTTCTAAATAATTTAATAAATCTTTCTTAATACAAGGGTTAGATAGTGAGTGGTCAATTGTAGCTTTTAAATAACCAAATCTTGATCCTATATCATATCTTTTACCAGTAAATAACTTTGCATAAACACCTTCTTTTTTTGATAAATTTAGTAATGCTTCAGTTATTCCAAGTTCTTTTTTTTCATCTTTTTCTATGCTTTCAAGTTCATTGAAAATTGTGTGATTTAAAACATATCTTCCTAAAATTGCTAAATCACTTGGACTTTCATTAATTTTTGGTTTTTCTATCATATTTTTTATTTTTGAAAAACTGTGATTTTCGTTTATGTCATGCTCCAAATCAACAATTCCATACTTTGATACATCATTATGAGAAACTTTTTGAACACCAATGACTGATTTTTGTTTTTGGTTAAACAAATCTATACATTGTTTCAAAGCAGGGGTTTCATTGGGGTTTGTTGGAATAACTATATCATCACCTAAAATAATTCCAAACGGTTCATCACCTACATATTGTTTTGCACACAAAATAGCATCACCTAGTCCCTTTGGCTCTTTTTGTCTAATATATTGAATTCTTGCCATATCTGCTATTTTTCTTATTTGAAAATATTCTTTTTCTTTGTTAGCATGTTTTAATCTTTCTTCTAATTCAAAAGAATAATCAAAATAATCCATAATAGAATTTTTTGATTGTGAAACAATAATAAGAATATCTTTTATTCCAGAATTCACAATTTCTTCAACAATAAATTGAATAGCTGGTTTATCTAAAATAGGTAACATTTCTTTAGGCATAGCCTTAGTTGCAGGCAAAAATCTTGTACCTAGTCCAGCAGCTGGTATAATAACCTTTTTAACTTTTTTTAATTCCATGAATAAAACCTTATCAACTGATTTATAACAAATAAATTTTACTAATATATTTTTTATTCTTTAAAAAACATTAATCACTTTAAATCATATGAACTAGAATTAGGAGAAGAATCATCAATTAATTGTGATCTTTCATTGTAAGCTTTATAAGTTAATAAATCATCATCAAAAATTAATTCATATTTTCTAAATACTTCACCATTTGTTCTTTTGTCTTCTACAAAAATTCTTATATTCTTTTTTTGTAATTTAGAAAATTCATTATAAACATTGAAATAGTATTTGACACCTAAAAACAAAATACCATCATATTTAAAAACATTTAGTTTTTCATTTGTTTTTAAATTGTTATAAAAAAAATCAAGTCCAGGTCTTCCGTTTTTTTCCAAAAACGAAATTGTTTGTGATGATCTTAAACCACTTCTAACTTCATCATTTATTTTGTATTCTTTTGCTTTAAAAATATCAATCGTACTAGATGAACCAACTTTTGAAACATCTATATAAGCACCATTACCATTAGCATCAACACCTAAAACTTTATCAGTAACATTATGTTTAGTATATTCAATTCAATTTCTAGAAAAAATTAATTTATTTTCTAAATCATCATCACTGTTTGAAACATTGTTGATTAATTTTGTTTCAACAATAACTGGAACAGTATTAAGTTTTAAAACTTTTTTTTGTAATGTAACTGGTGTAGTGTCTATACCATTTATAGCTAAACTTTTAGATTCTAATTCTTTTATTTTTTTAAGAATTTCAGCAAAAATTGTTCTTTTACCACCAGGTAAAAGTGCTTCTTCGTTAGTAAATAAATTTGCTAAAAAAGAACTACTAAATGAATTAGTATTAGTAATTAAACTATCATTTACTACTTTTTTATTTTTTGATGATTCTATAGACTCTACAAGTAAGTTAGATTGACTCACTAAATCATCTGAAGTTATTTCTTCTTCTTGAATTAAAGATTCATAAAAAGTTGATTCAGAAATTTTAGTTGGATTTTCAGTTAAATCTTTTTTTTCAACAAAAAAATCTTCAATATTTTTTTCTTTTAATTCAGGATTTTCATGTTCAACATAATTTTCATTTATTAGTTTTTCTTCATCTTTTTTTATCATAGAAGATACAGATGAATAAGAAAAATTTTCATCTACTAAATCATATTTTTTTTCTTCAGTAGCTACTTTTTCTAAAAAGGATTTAACATAAATTTCTTTTTGATTTTTAAAAATTTCTTTAATTTTTCTAAAATCTTCTTTACCAACACCTTTGATTTTAAAAATTTTATAATTTTCAGTTTCGATCTCTATATAAGAATTAAAATCATTTTTATCATTTGGTACAAAATTTAAACTTCTAATGTCTTTATATGTATAAACACCACAAAAACTAACTTTATCTTTTTCATCACCAATAAATATTTTTTGATTGCTAAAACAAACTAATAAAGTATTTCTTTTATGTTTATAATATCCAACAAAAGCATAAATAGTAAATTCTCTTAAAGAGTATTTCTTTTGAATTTTTTCATATATTTTATTTAATGGTGCATTCTAACTAAATATCATTTCACAAC
>CAMWHH010000137.1 GCA_947174035.1 uncultured Mycoplasma sp.
TTTCTATATAGAATGGTAGAAAATTTTTTAATTTAAAATCTTTGATGAAAGAATTATCTCTTTTCATTTTTCCCTCCATTCTTTTTTTATATATAGATTAATTAGTTTTTTGTTTCATTTTTACTCTTAATAATATCAAGACTTAAGCATATTAATTTTAATGTAACTTAAGATAAATTAGTTATTTTTTTAAAATAAAAAAAATATGTAGTGATTTACATAGAACCACTACATATTTATTAATTAATTTTTCTCAGTTTTTTTATAACTAATTTCTTTTCAAGAACTTTGTAAATTTAATGAATAATTGAAAAAACTATTAGAGATTTTTTCAAGGTTAGATTCTTGTTGTAAGTTTGTTCCAATAGCAATTTCATTCTTTGAAGAATAGTTGTAAAGTAATTCAACTGAATTATTGTTTTTAATTTTTTCTGAAGCATCATAAAAAATATCAACACCTTTATAAGGCATATTGTCTTTAGAAACATAGTTAGTGTAATTTAACATATTAGCAACACCAACTGCTGGTGCACCTGCAATAGCTTCTGTTAAAAACCCTTCAAAAGCACCATCCACTCTTATGTTTTGAGTTCCTCAATAAATACCAACAACTTCAAATTTATTAGATCCAGTAGTTGTTTGTTTAATTACCATACTACCAGAAGCTCCACCAGCTGATTTAGCAGCTAATAATCAATAAAATCCAACATTTAAATAATCAACACTATTTTTTGTATTGTTTTCAAAATAATCAATTTTGTTAATTTTAAGATTTTCTTCCCCTTTGCTTGGTGAATTTTGAACAGCACCTGAAGCTAATGTATAGTAGTTATTTTTTGTAATAATATCATTGTTACCATTAAGGTTTGATGCTGTTTTAAACTTAGAAAATCCTATCCATTCAGTTTGACCTTTGTTATTTGCAGATTCAGTATTTCCGAGTGATGGAAAACCACCCATAAAAAATTCTGTATTTTGAATATAACTATTAAATTGATTTTCATCGTCTAATTTAATTGGATCACTTGAAAATTCTGTAGGATTTGCATCATATACTTTCAATCAATTAGCAAAATCAGAATTACATGATTTTTCTAAAGTTAGGTCAAATTTCAAAATAGCAAAATCAATCATTGGTTTAAAATTAAAATCTTTATTATTCTTAAAAGCAGAATAGTAATCATCATAACCTTTTGCAAAAGTTGTGCCACTATTAGTAGCATCTGCTAAATATGCAACTTCAGGGTTTTTTTCTAAACTAACCATATTTAAGTTTTTTACATCATAAATTCCACTATCAGTACTAAAATTAACATACCCTAAAGAAACATTTGTAAGAGAAAGATTAGTGAAATTATTTTCTTCTCCATTTTCAGTAAATATTTTTCCTGCATAATTTAAAGCAGCTGCAACATGAATATTTGTGGCAATATAATAAATATCATTGTTTTTTTCTTTATTAAAAATTCAACCTGTTCCATTTACAACTTTCCCTTTTCCTTGACTATTTGAATACAAAAACTGCATTGAAAAAGTTCTATGACTAATATAGTCCATTGCATTTTTAGAAGTTTGACTTTGGTCTGTCATATATTCTTTTGAAAGACCTTCTCTAGATGATGATTGAGATGGTGCATTTCTATTAACCAAAAAGAAAACTAATAAAACAATTGCAATAATAATAAAACAGATAATTATTGTTGAAATAAAGATAGTAAAAATTGTTTTCTTTTTCTTGTTTCCACCGAAATTAAATCATCTCTTTTTTTTATCAAAATTGTCATCAGAATATGATTTGTAGCTTTTTTCATCATGATAATTTTTTTTATCATAATTATCATCATTGTAATAATCATTGTTATAGTTATCTACTTCAACTTGATCATCAAAATATTTTGGTTCTCGATAATAATCATCATATCTATTATCAAAATTGTTATCATAATAATTTTTAGAATTATGTTTTTTATGTCGCTTTTTATGATGATTTTTTCTTTCAAAATTATCTTTTGGAATTTCATCATTAAAATCATTTTTTGAGTCATAAAAATTATTTTGACTATCATAATTTTCATAGTTATTGTCATAACCATTATCATAATTATTATTAATAAAAATTCTTTGTCTTAGATTTTTTGTGTAGTTCTTGTCTTTGTTTTTTTCAAAATATTGATCATCATAAAATTCTTTTTCGTTTTGATAATTGTCCCCATTATCAAAATGCTTAGGATTTTCTGAATAGTAATCATCATAGTAGTCATATCTGTTGTTTTGATAATTTCTTTTTTTGTTCTTTCTTTGATGATTATTTTTATTGTTTGCAAAATCTGTATAATTGTTTCTGTATCCATCATAGAATTCATTTTTATTTTGGTCATAAAAATAATCAAAATCATTTTCAAATTGTTGATTTTTTTGATAGTAGTTTTGATTTTTATATCGTGATTTATTTCTTTTTTTATTATTGTAATTATTTTTACTCACAAAAACCTCATATATTACATAATTAATTCAAAAAATTAACCAAAATAGATTTTAAACAATTAAACCT
>CAMWHH010000138.1 GCA_947174035.1 uncultured Mycoplasma sp.
ATAAATATCTTTAGCTGATGAAGTGAAAGTTATTTTATCATTTGCATTCAAATCAAACCAAATTGAATACAAAGCATTTGCATAATGATCTATCTGATTTTTTTCTTTCATATCATCTACCTTTTGATATTTATTTTTCTTTTTGAGAAGTAATTCTTGCTGTTAAGTCTTCAACTATGTTGTTGATTATCTTTTTATTTTCTTCATCATCAATTTTTTTAGATAAAAAGACTTCAGCAGTTTCAAGAGCTAATTTAGATACTTCTAAATTCATTCTTTTTTCTAAATCAATTTCTTCTCTTTTAATTTTTAACATTGCTTCTTTTTCAATGTGATTAACTTTATCTAATGCTTCTTTCTCTAATTTTTTTATTTTTTGTTCACTTTCTAAGTGTGCATTTTCTATAATTTGTGATGCTGTGCTTTTAGATTCAAGTAATTTGATTTTAGATATTTCTAAATTCTTTTCGCTTTCTAATCTCGCTTTATCTGCAGCATCCAATTGACTTTGAATTTCTTGTGTCCTATTTTCAATATATTTTTTTGTTGGATTTCAAGCTAACCTAGTAACTAAAATAATTAAAAAAATAAGTGAAATAATATGGGCTATAAAAACATAAAGATTTGGAAAAATTTGATTAATTATTGCTGAGTTATCTGGAATTGCACTTTCTTTAAATATAAATTCTATTCCTTGTATAACTTGATTTACTATTTCCATAACTTTCCCCTTTTGTTTTAAAAATTACTGTGCAACAAAGACAAGTAAAATAGCAATAATGAAACAATATAAAGCTCCTGTTTCTACAATAGCAGCTGATAAAATAAATTGACTTCTAATTTTTGAAGTTACTTCAGGATTTCTAGCTATTGCTTCAAGGGATTTTGCTGCTGCTACACCTTGCCCTCAACCAATACCAAAAATAGCAAACATTGCTAATCCAGCACCTATAAATGCATATGCTCTATCAGACATACATATCTCCTTACAACTATATAAATTAATTATTAATTTTTAAATAAAATAATAATAACTACCTATTAATATTAATACTTTTTATTATTTTTGAATTTTTTTATGAATTCTTTAAATGCTACCTTCATTAATTAAGTTAACATTAGCTTTCCCTCTTATTTCTGCAGAATTTTGTAATTCTAATAATGAATTTTTTTCTTTTTTTATTTTTTTAACAATTGGAACTTCATCTTCTAATTCTGATGCACTGTTTCAATAACACATAGTTAAAATAACAAACACAAATGCTTGAATTGAACCAACTAATCAATCTAAAAATCCATGTACTGGAATTGCAAAAAATGAAAATAATATAATTTCTGGTCCTGCAGGATAAACTGTTGGATCTCTTTGAAAAAAAACCATTGGAATTGCATAAAATAATGTAATTATTAAAGCCCCTGAGAGAATATTTGCTCAAAGTCTTAATGAAATGGAAATTCATGGTGTAATAATTTCAACAACACCAAATGGATTTAGAAAGTAAGGTATCATGATTCTTCTACCAGTTTTCTTTGACTTTACATAAAACTTAAATAAAAACCTATAGAAATAACTGCTTTTCTGGTACCTTATTCCTATAATAATTGACCCCAATGTTGTTCCCAATCCTAAAGCAAATGTCACAGTGGTTAAAGCTGTTGGATTTTCAAAACCAATAACACTAATAACGTTACATGTAAGTATATAAACAAAAACTGTTAAAAGGTATGGTGTGTATTTAATAAAATTTTTTCCTAGTACATCATATACCAAACCTTTAAAATATGATATTAGATTAAATATAAAAAATGCCAAACCTTTTGGTGGGTCTCTAGGATCTAATTTTTTTATTGAAAAATAATAATAAATTATTGTTCCAGCCAATATAATTGTAACTACTAAAATAGAAATAATTTCAGGCCTCAACTCAAAGGGATTCCAATAATCAAAAGCAGATTGAGCTTTGTACTGCATATTAGTTTTAAAATCATCAGTAACAAATATCATTATTCCCTCCCCTTCTCATTATTTTCTATTTCTGAACTAAAATAAAAAATTCTGAAAAATTCTGAAACTAACAGAATTATAAATGTAATTATAGCACCATAGATTAAACCAAAATTATTTATAAAAAAAATTTTTAAATCTAGTGCTAAAAAACTAAAAAGCAATAAAAAAAGTAATGGTAAATATTTTATTTTTCAAAATAAATAAACCATCACTTTTTTCCATTTATTAAGTTTTTCTAAATTGTAAAAACTAGTCATTAGTTTTTTATCAACTGTAAAAAGTAAAACAAAAACTAAAATAATGAAAATATCTGATATTAAAAAAGAGTATAAGAAATTTATTTCATAGAGAAACCCAATTAATAATGCTATTAAATTAGCTAATATAAAAAAAGAAAAGTAAAATCAATTTATTATTTTTGACTTTTTTTTTATTGATAAATTTTTAATACTAACAAAATAAACTTATTTAATTTTCATTATATTCTAGTTTATAAAATTTATTTTTTTAAATTCTTTAACAGATTTAACTT
>CAMWHH010000139.1 GCA_947174035.1 uncultured Mycoplasma sp.
GCAATATTGAAATAATTCAGATTTCTTCTGTTATTGCTTGTGTTATGAGTTTTATTGTTTTAATAACAATTGGAATAGATTTGTTTTTTTGTTTGAACAAATCTGATTTGGAAATTGAAGATGGTTTAGATAAAACAAAATACTCAACACCAAGAATATTAACAATAGTTACTTTTATAGCCATTTTTTTTACTTTTATTTTTACTTTTTCTTGTGTTATATCAGTATTTGTTTTTAGTGAGAACATAAAGAGTAATTTTTTAGAAGGTATGAAAACAACTCTTTCTATATTTTGCTGGTTTTCAATTATTTTTACAATAACTTCTATTGCTACAAATATAACTTCTTTTGTTTTAAAGGACTAGTTTTATGGATATAAAGGATTTTAAAGATATGGATGAAAATTTAATAAATTATCAAAATAGCAGCAATGTTAGTGATGATTTAAATAAAGAAATAGAAGAATTTGAAAAGACTTTTTTTGCAAATAAAGAAATCAAAAAACTTGGAAATAACCACAAATGATTTAATATAGCTAAAATTCTTTGCTCAATTATGTTTGTTTTAACATTAATAAATTTTTTATGCTTATTTGTGATGTTTGCATACCATACTTTTTATTTTTTAACTGTAGCAAATTTCAAAATATGAGAAGATAATTTTTATAGTCTATTAATGCCTTTACCAATTATTAATGGAGCAATGATAATTATTAACATTGCTTTATATTCCTTTTTTGCTTTTTTTTGTGAGAAATATGATGACAATGGAAAAGATTTACATCTTGATGCAGTATCATCAAAACTTGTTTTCTTTTCTAGATGAAATTTAATATTATGGGTTTTTATTTTTTGTTTTTATGCTGCAGCACTGGCTGGTTTAACTTTAATTTTTTCAAATTACCAAACATGGGTTTGATCTATTGCAATATTTTTAATTTTAATATTAGCAGTAACTATTATGGTATTTTCAACTTTGATGGCAGTTTTTATTTATAAAAAAATGAAACATTTTCATAAACACATAAACAAAATAAAACCACAAAAACCAATTTAATATTTTTTAAATTTTCTTTTTTACATATTTTTTAATGTAAAAATAAAAGAACATAAACAAATATTTTAACACTTTTTAGTAGTTTTTTAACAAAATATTAAGCATTGCACTTTTTTACTCTTTTTAAAAATGGTAAAATTAAAGTAATGCTTTTTAATTATTATTTTGTAAAAAGGTTGTTATATGTTTAAAAAACTATTTAGTAAAAAAAAGAATGAAATTCAAGAAGAAGAAATAATTACAAGAGATGAATGATTAAAGCGTGACTATATTCTTGTTCCTAATGAAACAACACCTAATGATTTAACAAACTATCAAAAATTAATTGTATTAAGAAAACCTGAAGGTGAAAAAAGATGTATTGTTGATTTTGCCTTATCTTTTGATGATGTGGATAAATTACACTATGAATCACAATTTCAGGATGTTGATATATATGATAAGAATTTCAAAAGATTAATTCCAACTTATTTGAATACAAAAGAAATCGATGATGATGTAGATAATACCGATGAAGAAGAAATAAGATCTGTTTCTAGAACATTAGCTGAAACAGCTGATGAATTTAAATTATCTGATAGTGAGTTAAAAGATTCTTTATTAAGTTATGAAGAAATTGAAGTTCCAATTTTAAGAGTCGAAGAAAAAAGCGGAAAAATTTTTCAAGCTAAATTAGACCTTTTAAATAAAAAAAGAGAAAACACAACTCCAAAAAATAATGAAGTTGATGATATTGATGGTGTTGATATATTAACTGAAGATGACTATGCTATTAGACAAGAATGATCAGAAGTTGATAACTATATAGAAACTGAAGAATCAATCGAGAGAAGAGAATTATATAGTGATGTTGATCAAACATTATCTCCTTTTTATGTTCCTAAAATTCAACCGCTATTTAGAAATTTTATTGACATTGATTTTTCTGATATGAAAACAGAAAAATTTGAACAACCAAAAACTCTTTATGATTTTGGAAGTTCTGACTTAAGTACAGACTCAAATGACAATGTTAGTCAAGAAATAGAAAACATTGAAATGACTAATGTTCAAGAAATGGTTAATGTAGAAAATGAAGACCCTGAAATTATTTTTGAACAACAACCTGAAGTTATAGAAAACGCTGAAGTAGTTCAAGAAAATAATGGTGATCCAGAAATTATTTTAGGTGACATTGAAGAGTCTCTTCCTGAACAAGTAAGTGTAATTGAACAACCTAAAATTCTTTCATTCTTTAAAAATGAAGTTGTTGCAAGTTCAAGAATGGGATATGGTCAAAATGAACACATAGAAAAACATTCTAAATTTTTCCGTGGTGAAACAAGAAATGTTAAATATCAAAAATTTATTCTTGATAAGAAAAGAAAAATTTATAACATTAGAAAGATGTTAGCTTAATTTATTGATTATTAATATATATGAAAAAAATTGAAAACCTATGTTTTCAATTTTTTTATTGTTCTAGATCATAT